>CACXTX010000013.1 GCA_902770635.1 uncultured Prevotellaceae bacterium
AATAACAAGCGATTGTTCTATCAACAGATGGGCATTGCTGAGCATTGGAGTGTCAGGCAGTTACGAGATAAACAGGATGAGATGGCATACGAACGTTCTCTGATAGCTGTAAAACCTGAAGATGAGATAGTGAAGACTCTTGAGAAGGTAACTCCTACCCACATGGAGCCAGATGTAGTGCTACGCAATTCATACGTGCTGGATTTCTTGGGACTGAACGGTTACTATTCTGAAGAAGAGCTGGAAGATGCTATCGCCAAACAGCTAGAAGCTTTTATCCTTGAGCTTGGACAGGGTTTCGCTTTCTTGGAGCGTCAGAAACGTTTCACAATTGATGGCACAGACTATTATCTTGATTTGCTTTTCTATCATCGAAAGCTGAAGTGCCTGATAGCTATTGATCTCAAACTTGGAAAATTCAAGCCTCAATATAAGGGGCAGATGGAGTTATATCTCAAATATCTGCAGAAATATGATATGCAACCAGATGAGAATCCACCTATCGGTCTTCTGCTATGCAGCGAAGGTAATACAGAACATATTGAACTGATGATGCTGAACGAGGATCACATCTGCTTACCAGATAAGCAGTGGTTTATTGACAAACTCAATCGTTCAATACTCATTGCTAAGGAATATAGTGACAATCGCTAAGGAATATCCGCACTGTCGGTGAGTAAGAGGACGTAAAACATGAGGGACTGGCACCTAATTTACGATGATTTGTGAAATCAAAACAATAATTATATACTAAAACATAATAGAACTATGAAACAACTGAAGATTTGGAGCATGATGATGCTCATGGTAATGACAATGCCCTTGATGGTGGCTTGCGGCAGTGACAGTGACGATGTGAACACCATCAACAAGTCAGAACTGATAGGAACCTGGTACACATTGCAAGACGATTGGGTAATCGTATTCAACAATACCTCTGTAACGCAATACGAACTATGGGGGCAAGGTGGAGTATATTCGCTTAACCCTTACACCTACACATGGAACTATACTATCAGTGGTAATAAGCTGATTAGTGATGACGGGCAAGAGGTTACGGTTTCAATCAGCGGCAACACCATGACCGTATCGGCTAACGGACAGGTAATGAAATATACCAAGTATAACGGTACACCACAGCAACTGATAGATTATCTGAATAAGAAATAAAACATAAAAAATGACTGACCAATAAAAAATGAAGAAATCTTATGCCATAAGGGATTAACGATTTTTTGCAAATAATAGTGGGTTGACAATTAGGTCAGCCCACTATTATTTTGTATTTTTGCAGCCAGTTTGCCAATAGCGGGCCTATAACGTACAAACAACTAAAACAACGCTTATGTCAGGATTGCATATAAGACAGACCGGTAAGGCTAGCTTGCTGAGCGAGTCCGATTTGGAAGGGATGGTGTTCGACACGCCAGTGCCTTTCTACGACATGGGCGTGTCTTGCGGCAATCCGTTGGAGACTGGCGATGTGCCCAGGATTTTGATGATGATGCCCAATGAGATAGTGGGACATTACGAGACATATTGTACACGGGCCTTTGGCGACTCCATGCAGGACCTTGGCATTATGACGGGTGATGTGTTGATAGTAGAGTCTGTGCCAGAGTATCATAGTGGCGACATCGTGGTGGCAGAGATAGATGATGAGAAGACGCTGAAGACCTATTATGTGGATGAGGAGGGTGGTCAGTGGCTGGTGCCTGCCAACAAGAGGTATAAGGCCACCAAGCTAACTAGTAGCATGAAGATTGTCTTCAAAGGACGTCTGATACATCATATGCGCAGGGCTCCGCAAGACTCTACCCAGCATATCATGGAATGCATTCAGGAGGCTAAGGAACTGCTGAAAAGACAAGGCGCTGAGTCTGAGGAATTCAAATCACTGGTTGCCAAGCCTGAGTATGCCGACAAGGTTGTGGCCCGTCTGCATGAACTGTCTGAAGGCAAACAGAAGCCCAAGGATATACTGATGCCTTTGCGTGCTGCCATAGAGGCTGGTGCCATTCGTCGCCCCACTTGGGCTGAGTACGGTTCAGAGTTTGGCTTTAAGCGAACATCGAAAACGTCACTTAGTGACTATACGGATCCCATGAAAAACAAATTTGCCGACGAGCAACAGTTCTGGACGATGGTTGATGATTTCAGAAAACTGATTGCCCGCTAAAAATCCCCTTTTACCATACATTTTCCGGTCATTTCTGGTCGTTCAGGAATGACCGGATTTTTTTTGCTGCATGCTGAAAAGATAGCGTTACTTTTGCACTCAGAAAGCGCTTTTGGAAAATTGGAAAATTAGAAAATTAAAAAAGAAAAAGTTATGATTGCAAAGAACAACATTACTATTGAGAAGGAGAAGCGGCAACTGCTGAGCAGCTGGACGCTGGAACTGGCGAACTGGCTGGTAGCGGAGCAGGGATTGAAGCGCAGCGAGGCGTTCCGCAAGGCGCACCTGACGCGCCGACTGCTGGGCATGCTGGGCGAGGGCGTGGTGACGTTCAGCTACATGAAGGCGAACGGTGAGATACGACAGGCGCGCGGCACGCTGTGTCACGGCATCTCGGACGACTTCGACCATTATGAGTATAAGGCTGAGGACGCCGACACGTTTACGAGGGTGCTGAGGCGCGGGGTGTATGTGTATTTCGACCTGGACCGCAGGGCGTTCCGGACGTTCTCAGCGCATTCGCTAATTGATAATTGATAATTCTTTGACCTAAAGGTACAAAGCGTTTAAAAAACGATTAGATAATTGATAATTGATAATTATGGAGAATGAATTTGAAGTGACGGTAAGTCAGACGCTGGTGAAGACGACGAGCGTGTTTACGGACAATGTGCACCAGTGCGTAGAGCGCGACTACGACGCTACGGCGGGCGGCTATGCGTACACGTCGTCTGTGGAGCCAGACTGCGACCTAAGCGAATTGTTCAGCGAGCAGCAGCGGTCGGCACTGGAGATTATCCAGTGTTGCGAGCAGATCTGCAAGCAGCTGTTGAGCGAGGGTCGGCGAAGGTGTGCGAAGGTGGACCTGGCGGACTTGCGCCACGACTGCGAGTACTGGGAAGAAGAGTAGGCGGGCTTCGCCCTAGTGAAAAGTGAATAGTGAAAAGTGAAAAATTTCTTCGACCTGAAGGTGCGAAGCGACCAAAGGTCGAGCGGCTACCGATGTAGAATTATGAATTGATACGATGAACAAGAAGAATTTGACTGAAGCGGAGCTGCAAGAGCTGCTGCTGCGCATGAAAAAGAACTACACTTACGACGCTAAGAGCGGCAGGCTGATTAGCAGCCGGTTGGGCCGAGCGATAAAGGGAAAGAAACTTGGTAAGAAAGGGTATCTAGGTGTGAGTTGTTTGATAGACAAGAGACAGGTTTATGTTTATCTGCATCATGCCGTTTGGGCAATATGCAAAGGCTGTTGGCCAGAGCAGCAGATTGACCACATTAACGGCAACAAGGGCGACAACCGAATAGAGAATCTGCGCGAAGTCAGCGGAAGCGAGAACAAGATGAATACGCTCTATCCGTGGAAACCGAATAAAGATACTGGATTGCCAGGAGTGTATAAAAAAAAAGGCGGCTATCGGATAGAAGTTAGGACAAACCGCTATTCCTTCCGTGACCGCTATGAGGCGTTCTGCCACTTGACACTGCTAGGCCGCCGATTTAAAACAATTGACAAAAGTAATCATAATTACTAATTACTAATTCCTAATTCCTAATTAAAAAAATGATTGCAATGAATAATATTTTCAATATCCGAGTGGGCAAGCAGCCCTGGTTCGGACAGACGGGGGAGAAGAAAGGCTTCGCCGAGTTTGAAACCCGCGAGCACGCCATCCGTGCGTGGCTCGTACTGATGCGGACGTACCGCAGGCGGTATCAGCGATACACCATCCGTGACATCGTAGGACGCTTTGCACCGCCGAACGAGAACAACACCACGGCATACGTCAACTACTGCGCTCGGCAGCTGTGCTACAGCGCCCATTCGCCACTTAAACTGTCGCAGGACTACTGTCGTCTCGGCGTCGCCATGGCATGGATGGAAACGGCCACGAAAGTGACGGCGGACGACATCGAGAAAGTAATGAAAAAGTATAACATTTTTATCGTATAAAACTATGGAAACGAAAAAGAATATTTCGCCTTCCATCGAGGAGGCTAAGCAGCGCATTGAGCTGTACAACAAGATG
The DNA here is from genome assembly GCA_902770635.1 of uncultured Prevotellaceae bacterium. Taxonomy (GTDB): domain Bacteria; phylum Bacteroidota; class Bacteroidia; order Bacteroidales; family Bacteroidaceae; genus Prevotella. The sequence goes on from CACXTX010000013.1 coordinate 4,213, forward strand.
TGTTTTGCCATGCGCGACTTGAAGCACAGCGAGAGGCAACAGGTGTTGTTGCTACTGACCGTGTACATGGATCTGCAGGAGTGTAACCAGCTGACGGAAAGGCGCCTTTCGCTGGTCTATGCCCAGTGCGCCACCTTCGTGTTCAACTACCTCTACCGCGCAGGGCAGCTGAAGATAAACCAAGTAGGCTTCGACCCCGAAATCCGCAAGCATATTAACGACGTATTTATCACGATAGCCAAAGGAAATGATGAACATTGATGAGATTATGCACAATGTCGACCAAGTGTTGACTGACAAAGGCATGGTGAAGGATTATCCCGACCAGAACGTTCGCCAGATGCTGTACCATCTTTACATCGCTATCGACACCTATCGATACATGAGTACTGCCGATAAGAACAAGGCTGGATATTGGTACAGGATTTTCAAGGGCACCTATACGCTCCGGAATTTCTTAAAAGAGCGAAAAAGAAAGCGAGAAAAGGAAAAATCTCCCCTGCACCCCTCTTATAAGGTAAAGAGCGGAGTTAAAGAAAAAGCTCAGAGGTTATATATATATGCTGACAGCGGGGACTCTGGTGTGGGTGAAGATTTGGAATTGCGACGCAATGCCTTCTTCCGTGAGTGTATGTCTTACAAGGGCAAGTACGACGAGCAGATGATTTTGGACTTCTACGCTTACTACAGCATGCCGAACAAGCTCAGTAATAAGATGCGTTTCGAGGACTTAGCGTACTGGGACACGGCGAAGCTGATGCATATCTGGGTGAACAACCCCATCTCGAAGGCCAAGGCCGCTGCCGACATCAAGCTCAAGCGCACGAAGAAGACGACCGCGCAGGCGGCTGAGAACTCCGCCGATGCCGCTGAGCGTGAGGATGCCAATGCAAGGCTGGAGCAAGAAATTGCCGAGCGAAAACAGAGTGCCGTGAGTTACGAAGAGTGGTTGAAAATTAAAAAATCAAAAAATTAAATTCGCTTCGCTCAGGAAGCGTTGAAGATGACAATGAGAAAGGATGAATTTGAAATCAGGTTTTACGGCAAGTCGGAGCTGGCCATGACCTACTATCAGAACGACAGCAAGGAGAACGCGCTGTACAAGTTCAGGATAGAGCTGAAGCGCAACCCCAGGCTCTGCCATCTGGTCAACAAGAGCATACATCGGTTCACACCGCGGCAGGTGAAGATAATCGTCGAGGAATTGGGCGAGCCCTACTGAAAAAAAAGTGGAAGTTAACGGAAAGTAACGGAAGTTAGTGGAAGGTAACGGAAGGTTGCGGAAGTTAGCGAGAACACAAGAATATTTTGCCGTAATTTTGCAAACGGAAAAATCGGTACTCCGAAGGAAATTCTAGATACTCCGAAAGAAAATCCGATTACTCCAAGAGTATTTCAAAATACTCCAAAAGAAACAACAGTAATAGTAAAATTAAAAAATTAAAAAGTTAAACAATTAAAACATTTAAGAATTATGGCATTGGAATTGAATTTGACAAAGAACACGAATGAGCAGCTGGAGGGAACCCTCGGCAAGTATTACGCTCGAGTAGAGTACAAGGGAACCATCGGCGTGAAGGAGCTGGCCTCTCACATGCACCAGCACAACACCGCCTTCTCGAAGGGTATCGTGATGGGTGTGTTGGGCGACATGGTGGACTGCATCAAGCACCTCGTGCTGGACGGCTACACGGTGAAGATTGACGACCTGGGCATCTTCAAGGCCTCCGTGGACGCCAACGGTCTGACGCTGGAGCGTGGCTCGAAGATTTCGGCAGGCCGCGGTGTACAGCGCACCGACGAGGAGCTGCAGGCCAACCCCGCCGCACAGCAGTTTGCCGTGGGCGACGTGAAGATTATCATGCAGGCCACCGGCAACACCACCATCGAGAACATGAACAGCGAGGCCAAGCTGTCGTTCACCTCGAAGACCAAGGCGATGGTGAAGTCGCTCACCGGCAGCGAGGCCAGCGATGGCGAGAACCCTAGCACCCCCTCTCAGGGCGGCGGTTCTCAGCAGGGCGGCGGTCAGAACAACAACGACGACAACCTCGGCGATGGTGATTAAACGGTAGCGCCTACGGGCGCACCGTTTAAAATGAGAAATGAGTAATGAGTAATGAGTAATGTAAATGAAAAATGAGAAATGAAATAAGCGGAGAGGAGGAAATGAGATGAAGTGGAAGAGAATTGTTGACATTGCGGTGAAGGTTGTAGTAGCCGCAGTCACCGCATTTGTGACGGCACTGGGCACGACCAGTTGCATGCATTAGTGGAGAATGGGGCTGCCAAAAACTTTTGGCGGTCCCATTTATGGTTCGCAGAGTGCCACACAGACGCGGTCTTGGAAAGCCTTGCCGTCGGCACCACGCATAACGCCCTGATTGATGATAGAGAAACAGAGCTGATGACCATTGGCTGCCGTGCAATAGCCTGCCAACGAGGAGATGCCCGTCACGGTGCCCGTCTTGGCACGCACGTTGCCTTGTGCAGCGGTTCCTCGCATGCGTTTCTCCAGTGTTCCATCGACTCCAGCAATAGGCAACGAGGGAGCCAGGTGGTCGTAGATGTTACTGTTGCGCCAGGCATAGCGCAGCAGCATGGTTTCGAGTTCGGCACTTACATAATTATATAAGGAGAGTCCAGAGCCGTCGGCAATGCGATAGGAATTGCCACCCAGTCCGATGCGACGGATGAGCTGACGGACAATGGCACTGGCATCAGTAGCCTTGCTAAGGGGCTTGCCCGTAGAGGCGGCAATCTGATAGAACACAGCCTCAGCATGGAAGTTGTCGCTTTTCTTCATCATGCGGTCCATGACCTGGTCGATGGTATGGAAACAGGGACAGATCAAGCGGGCATTGGGAGGGCAAACGGCCTCGCCAATGGTAACGTTCTGGAGCACGATGCCGATATTCTGAAGTTCACGGACGACACAGTCGGTAAAGGTGTCCTGACGACCGATAGACAGCGGTGTCAGTCGCGGATTGTCATCGTCCCAGCACCAGCCTTCGCCCCAGTCCAGGGGTTCCTTCATGGAACGGTCGGCATAGATGTGTCCACGCAGCGTGTCAACACCCAGTTCGTAGAGTCGCGCCACCATGTCCTTGATATCGTTGTTGGTAACCAAGGGGTCGAAGCCGCCCACACAATAAAGATTGCCGGTGAGTTTGCCATTCTGAATCCTGCCCGTATAGCAGAAACGCGTGGTAAACATATAGTCGCCACCCAGCCGGTCGAGTGCGGTAATGGCCGTGATGACCTTCATGGTGGAGGCGGGACGCATCAGCTGGCGTGCATGATATTGATAGAGCGTCTGGTCGGCAGTCAGGTCAAAGACCATCAGCCCCACCTGTGTGGTTTCAAACAGGGGGTCGTCCAACAGGGAATCGAGCTTCTGGCGCAGGTTACTCTGGGCGAAAGTGGCTGCAAAAGAGCAGCATAATAGCAGGAAAAAAAGATATTTCTTCATAATCGTTGGCAAATATACAAATAAATTTGTACCTTTGCAACGAAAATAAGGGAAATATGGTTTACAAATACGATTTTCTCATCATCGGCGCCGGCGTAGCAGGAATGAGCTATGCCTTGAAAGTGGCCCGTGCCCAGAAAGGCAAGATTTGTATGATTTGCAAGACCTCGCTGGACGAGGCCAACACGTCGTTTGCACAAGGTGGTGTTGCATCAGTCACCAACTTGGCAGTGGACAATTTCGACAAGCACATCGAGGACACGATGATAGCGGGCGACTACATCTCCGACCGCCAGGCTGTCGAACAAGTGGTGCGCATGGCTCCTGAGCAAATCAAGGAACTGGTGCAGTGGGGTGTCAACTTCGACCGCAAGGAGAATGGCGACTTCGACCTGCACCGCGAGGGCGGTCACTCAGAGTTCCGCATCCTGCACCATGCTGACGACACGGGGGCTGAGATTCAGCGCGGACTGATGGAGGCTGTGCGAAACAACCCCAACATTGACGTCAAGGAGCACCACTTTGCCGTAGAGATTATCACCCAGCACCACCTGGGCGTAAGAGTCACTCGACGCTCGCCGAACATTCAGTGCTACGGTGCCTACGTGCTTACTCCGTCAGAAGTTAAGGAAGTGAATGGAGTTAAGGAAGTCAAGGAAGGACATGTTGACACCTATCTGGCCAAAATGACGGTGATATGCACTGGAGGATGCGGAGCCGTTTACCTGACCACGTCGAACCCCGTCATTGCCACGGGCGACGGCATTGCAATGGTGTATAGAGCCAAGGGAACGGTAGCCGACATGGAGTTTGTGCAGTTCCACCCTACCGTGCTGCATAATCCCAACGAGACGCACCCCGCCTACCTCATTACGGAGGCTATGCGTGGCTATGGCGGTGTGCTGAAACTGCCCAATGGCGAGACCTTCATGGAGAAATATGATGAGCGCCTGTCGCTGGCTCCCCGCGACATCGTAGCGCGAGCCATTGACAAGGAGATGAAGATTCACGGCATTGACCACGTCTGTCTGGACGTTACCCATAAGGATGCTGCAGAGACCAAGAAGCACTTCCCCAATATTTACCAGAAATGTCTGTCGATGGGCATTGACATCACGACCGACTACATCCCCGTTCGCCCTGCCGCCCACTACATGTGCGGAGGCATCAAGGTGGACCTGAACGGCCAGTCGAGCATACAGCGGCTTTACGCCCTGGGCGAATGTTCCTGCACAGGACTGCACGGCGGCAACCGCCTGGCATCCAACTCACTCATCGAGGCCGTGGTCTATGCCGAGACGGCAGCACGTCACTCGCTGGAGCATGTGGACCTGTACGACTTCAACGACAAAGTGCCTGAGTGGAACGACGAAGGTACGATGACCAACGAAGAGAAGGTGCTCATCACACAATCGGTAAAAGAGGTCAACCTGATTATGTCCAACTATGTCGGCATTGTACGCTCCGACCTGCGTCTGCATCGTGCCTGGGACCGTCTCGACATGCTCTACGAAGAGACCGAGCGACTGTTTAAGCGCGTCAAGGCCAGCCGCGACATCTGCGAACTGAGAAACATGATCAACGTGGGTTACCTGATTACACGCTGGGCACTGGAGCGTAAGGAGTGCAGAGGACTGCACTTCACTACGGACTATCCGCAACATGCTTATGACAAATGAGGCGCGTTCGCTGGCGCTTCGCTAGTTGATAGTTGATAGTTGATAGTTGATAATTAAGAGGTGAATAATTCACCTCTTTTTTTATCTTGTCAACGAGAACTTCAGGGACAGTCCGAAGTCGTGCGTGGTGGTGGGATAGCTGCTACTTGACAGCAACGGCGTGTTCGTCTGACGGTCGTAGTAAGCCGAGAGGGTCATCAGTCGCGACATGGTGTAATCGGCCATAAACGACAACTTGAAGGCAGAGTTACCACTGCTGGCTGCCGAGGTGCGTGAGGCGATGTCGCGCGTAATGGCTGCCTGGTCGCGGAACGAGATATCCAGACGCAGGTTCAAGTCGTGGTTAATGCCTGAACGACGGTTATTGCTTGACGAACTCATTTGATTGGCATCATTAGATTTCTTGGAACCGCTCTGCGCCTTCTTGATCTTGCGGGTAGCACCGGCACCGAAGAGGCGGAAGTCAGAAATCTTATAGCCGAAGCCAATGACGATATCGTTAGAGCGCGACTCATTAATCTGCACACTGGTCATAGAGAGGTTGAGCATACGGTTGCGACGATACTCGGCCTTCATCGTCATGTTGTTGAGGAAGGTGACATCAATACCCAACAGCGGCGAGAACGATTCGTTGATACTCACCGAGGGCACATTCCATCCCAGCAGCGAAGCCGTCTCACTGCTACTGGTATAGCTGCCCAGCGAGAACACGCTCTTGTAAGCATGGTTGATGGTTACCGACTTGAAATGCTCGCTGAACCAATGCAGTTTGGAAAGTCCCGTATAGCGAACCGTCCAGTTAGGCAACAATTTGGTGAGCGTAGGCATGAAGTCAAGACTGCCACGACCACTGAGCGTGTAGGTATCGAGGAAGGCCGGAATCATGACGGCAGCACTGTAAGGCTTAATGTCGGAAGTGCCGTAATGGGCCATTGCCATCTCACGGAAGCGCGGCAGGGCATCGCAGAAGCGGTCGAACACTGCCGAAGGATAACCACTGTTAGCGTCGCCCATGCCTTCGAAAGCCGACGAAATAGAAATGGTTGTCATGTTAAACGTTCCTGTCTGGCTGGTTGGCATTCCTTCATACATATACTGGATACTACGCGAACGACTTTCCATGCGCGAGGCGTTAAGATCTATCTTCAAGTCGCGGGCAGGCTCCAGGGTGGCGCGAATCTGCAAGTCGGTCGTCAGATTGGTCGTGGCGGGTGTGGCAATACTGTCGGCCGTCACGAGCCATCCGTTGTCAAGCGCCTTGTCGATATAGGAATCGCCTACCATACCGAAGGCAAAGCCAAGACCTGGTGCCATCACGCTACCTGTACGCTGTCCCAGCATATCACCGATGTTAGGCGTGAATCCCGGTAGCGTCATCGAATACTGGTTACGGTAGGTCACACCGATAGAGCGTACCATCATCAGCAGACGGGCAGCGCTCTGGGCGGGTTTGTACCACCACTGGTTCTCCAAAGGAGGCTTGGTAGTCACCGTCACCTTAATGGTTGCCGTATCCTGGTTCTTCACCAGAATCTTGTTCTGGTCCACCACCTTATATTTAATAGGATAAGGCCGTCCGTCGCGTGTACGGGCCGTCACCACCAGTCGCTTCGACTTCTTGTTATGGGTCACCGTGAAGGTGGTATCGGGACGCAGGGTCAGCTCTTTCTGGTAGGAATTCTTGTTCTTGGGCAGGGCTGCGTCGGGATTGTTCTTGTTAGGCTGGTTAGTCTTACCAGTCTGACTCGCTTTATTATTTCTGCCTGATTGACTTGTTCTACTGGTCTGTCTGGTAATAGCCTTACGGAAACGTTCGTTCACCTTCTTGAGGAAGGGGAAGTGGTTGTAAAGCGTCTCCATATTGAAGTTGCCGTTGATGTTCAGTTGGCGGTTGTTGGAGATGGTGTTACCCAGATTGGTACCGTCGTTCAGCGCCGTTCCACGCACCCAGTTGTAAGTGGCGTTATACGAAGCATCAGAGGTTACCCAGTCGAAGATAGGCAACCGGTTAATCGGCAACTGATAAGACGCCGTGAAGGTCTGCCGGTAGTCCAAAGGACGTCCGAAGTGCTTGATGCTCTGCCACACAGAATCCTTCCACGCATCATAGCGCTCGGGATAGAGGTCCTTGTTGATAGGCAGATTGCTCAACGGCTCTTCTATCTCTGCCTGCGTACCCGACTGGAAATTCATGTGGAGATTGCGTGTGAGGTCCCAGCGCAGGGAGAAACTACGGTTCCACAGGAACTGGGAATTGAAGGTAATGGGCAACCTGGAGCCTCCGGCCTCAGCCATATTACGCTCCTGCATCTCGCTATAGAAACGGGACAGTTCAGAGTTGAAGGTAACACTTTGCGGCAACCAGTTCAGCGCAAAAGCCTTGGGGAAATCCATCCATTTCGACTTGCTCTTCGTTTTCTTGAACGGTTCCCACGCCTTATAAACGGGCGAATAGCTATAGTTCAGCGAACCGCGCCATTGGTCTTCTTTCTCGTAAACGGTTGTCTCACCAGAGGCGAAACGGTGCGAGTGACTGTAGGAGAACGTGAAGTTGGCAGGGTCGTAGGGCATGGGGTGGCGCTTGGTCTTGATGCCGAAGCGCACGTTAGACAACGAGAAATTGGTGCTGGTCGTCTTGGTGACCGCAATGTTCTCAATAGAGTCGCGCTCATGTCCGCTTGCTACTTCCAGGGCGTCGTCCAGCTCCATGTCAGTATCTAGCGGATTGTATTTCGGTCGCGTCTCTTCCTTGGTCACAGAGTAATAAAGAGGTGCCGTCACCTTCATCTTGTCGGGGAAGAACTTGCCCAACTCAATGCTGGTAGTCAGCGAGTAAGTCTTGTAGTTATCCTTGGAACGGGCCGCTACCCCATCTTCCAATCCGCCAAAGCCTTCGGTAATGATTTTACCCGTGAGGTTAACTGTTCCTACATCGGAGAGCTGTACATTGAGCGCTCCCGAGGCAGCCCAGCCTCCACTGTTCACCACGTCCATCAGGCGCAACTCGTTAACCCACACCTCGCCCGACTTCACCACGCCTGTGAGGTTGCGCACACCAACCATCATCGTCTTCACCTCGCCCAAAGAGGGATTACCCATGATGCTTACCTTATTGTTAGGATGTTCGGGATCGTAGTCTGAGAAGAGCATGTTATAACTACTTGTTCCCGTTGCACGAGCCTTGTTACGCGCTTTTTTCAGACGGGTGAAGATACTGAGGTCAATATCCAGCATGTTAGCCTCTGGCCATACGGCACGACAGTCGTTCTGGTTATACTTGTTATAGTCGCTGCGGTCAGGGGTCAGCTTCAGGGGAATGACATATTCGTAATAGTTGCTGCTGTAATCGCTACCCATACGCACAAACAGGGCCAACTCGTCGTCGCCCAACTGGTCGTTGTTGATCAGGTGGTTGGCGTGTACGAACATCTGCATGCGATGGTAAAGTCGCAAGTCGAGGGTCGTATTCCGATAAACGGCCTTTGACTCTCCTGGCGAGAGGTTCTTCACCACCATGTTCAAAGCCTGCTCGTTGGCCTCTGTCAGCTGGGGCTGTGAGGGGTCGGTGACGCGTGAGATGCCCGGAGGCATCACATAGTTCACAGGCTGTTTGTTGTTGTTCTCCTCGATGTTGACGGCACTTACCTCCAACGTTCCGCTATTGCTGCCTGTAGTCAGGGGCTGCTCGTAGATACGCCACTCGCCGCGTACCAAGTCCAGCGAACCGAAACGGAGCACGATAGGATTGGAGAAATGGGTCAGGAACATACGCATGAAACGAATGCTGGTCAAATCGACTGAACCTTCCTTCCTGCTATATTGCGACAGCGGAATACGGAACTGATACCACTTCACCGTTTCCCTGTTGCCGTTGCGCAGCGTCACGGATGCTTCGCGGATGTCTGTAATGAAGTTATGGCCCAACACCATGTCCTCCGGGCGGATGCTTACCTGATACTGCAAGTAGCGTTCGTACTCGTTGAGGGTGTAGTCCTGATTGATGTCTTCCACATCGGGGAATGTCTTATAAGAAGTGTCGTAGCCCTCGGTCTGCTGGTCGTTGTCGGGCGAGTTGCCCTGTGGCATGTTGATGCGCTTGTAACGCTCCAGGATGCTCGCCTTCCGTTCGTCCAGGTCGCTGCCGCGGAAATAATGGTAGTTGTCGTTGGCAGGGTCGGCAGTCCATGCGTTACGCACACTGTCGTTAACACTTACACCGCGCAGGAAATCCGCATAGGCCGGATAGCTGCGTTCCTCTTCGTCGGTCAGACCATTCAGTCCCACATCCTGCTTGGCACGTGCTCCGCTGGTGGTGGCAAAGGCGTAGGTCTGCGTAGCTTGAATGGGTATTTTACCCCACGGTGTCTGGGAGAACGAGCCAGTACCGTCCACTGGCATGCCACTCTCATAGAATTTCTTGCCGTCGTGCAGAATATCCTCGCTCACCTCGCCCAAATCGATAAACAGGTCGCCGCCAAAGCTGGAAGCATCACTCCTGTTCTTGGTATAGATAAAGGGGTCTAACAGCCAGAATTCAATATATTCCACATTGGCAGCCTCGAAGTCGTTGGTGTCCAGTTTTCGCATCATACCGCCCCACCGCTGATACGGATTGCGCAACTTACCGTCCAAGGTCACATCGGTTGTCAGATTGTAGGGGCCGCGCTCCTCGGGATAGTAAGCCAGGTCGAGCACGTTCAGCGTATTAGTGGCTCCGCTGTAGGTGCTCTGGTTACGGTTGGGATAGAGCTCATTCACATAGACAGCTCTGACGTAGTGATTGCTCAGCTGGTCCAGGTCGCTCTTGATGTGGCTGGGTGTCAGGCTTGAAGTGCGGTAGGTAAACAACGGGTCGATATTATACCAGGCGAGAAGGGCACGGTTGAAACCGCTATACACGGTGTCAACGTCGGCGTGCTCAGGGAAGAGCTCAGGAACGCTGGAGACAACCCAGGCCTTGGGCTCTGAGACGCTGATGCCGTTCTTGGCACTCTCAAAGTCGTCAATATACGAGGCATTGTCCTGCGTACCACTCGCCGTTCCGGCAATCAGTTGGGCAAACTCACCCGTAAAGGATATCTGGGAGGGCTGAGTACAATGCAGCAAGGGCAGTTTGTCGAGCATACGCGTGAGCCACTGACTCTCCGTTTTCCAGTTGATGTTCAGACCCCATAGGGTGTTTTTCAGCGGTTCCGACCCCATCGTCACCTTCGAGGTCAGTGCCTGCTCGCTCAGATGCTGAAGCGTACCGCCTATCTGGAAGTTTTTCGAGAAGTCGTATTCCCAGTTGAATCCAAACATACGCTTGCGCTGCATGCCATACTCAGCGTTACTCTCCAGCGACACATCGACCTTCGTCCCTGCATCAAGAATGCTCTGATTGAGGATGGTCACCTCGCCTGCTGAGTAGTCCACGCTATAGTCGGACCCTTCCTTCAAAATAACGCCGCCGGCGGTAACAACCACTGAACCTTGCGGTACATTATAGGCACCCAGCGAGATGACATTGGCAGAAGAGCCCTTGAACTGACCCGTCAACCGGAACTTGTTCTTGTTCGTCATCTGTCGGGCTGCAGTACGCGTGGTATCGTAGAGTTCCTCGAAGGTATATTTGGCAATGCTGTCTTCGGGGATTCCGCATTTCTGCAGGAAGTCGTGGAGCGTCTTTCCGAAGGGTTCGACTGAAGGGAAGAACACGCGTCCGTTCGAAACCGTATAGCCCTCCACAAAGTCGAAGTATCCGTTAGGATTCAGGCGGTTGTTGTCGTCCAGACGGTCGCAGCCTAATCCTCGAAGCAGAGGAATGTCCTTCGTGCGCACATCGGGAATATAAGTCAGATAAACGCCTGCCGTGTCACTCTGATACTTGATGTCCAGACGGAAGCGGGTGCGTTCTACGGAAGAGGCCAGATAATAAACATTCTTCATCATCAGGTCCCAGTTGGGCTGATGCGGACTGTTGCTTGTATTCTTCAGAGCCTTGACGAAGAGTGTCAGCCCTGCGTTGTCGTTCTGATCAGCAGCAAATTCTCCGACGCGATAGGTTGTTCCGCCATAGGTAAACTCATAGGCTACCGCCAACACCTGATCGGTTTGCAAGGCTGTTTTCAGGGAGATATAGCCCAGGGCACTGTTCAGCGTATATTCCGACGAGTTCAGAAGTCGGGCAGCAGCCAGTTTCTCATAGTCCTCACCACCAGTGAAGGGTCCATCTAGCACACTGTTTGCCAAGTCTATGTCACGGGCTCCCGCAAAGGTCGTTGTCAGTTGCCGGTATTCATTGTTTGCATCATTCGAGGGAGTTGACGAAGTAGTGCCGCCCCCACCCCATTTCGTAGCGGTGCTTTCGCCCAGTTCCGAGAAAGCCAGGATATTACGGGTATTTGAAGTTGTTGCCGTCTTGTTCGTTATCCACACTTCCACGCGAGTCACATTGATACCAGTTGTCATGTTGGGCAACTGTTGCATGGCGGCATCGTAGCGCTCGCGGAAATAGCGGGAAAGGAAGAAGTGGCGGTTCTCCTCGTAGTTGGCCACATTCATTTCAAAAGGTGTCATTTGCGTACCACCTCTCGACGAAACGCTCTTGGTGGTAGAGTTCTTCTGCGAAAGAACCGTTTGCAGCTTCAGCTTACCAAACTGCATGTCCGTACGAATACCAAACAGACTGCTGGCGCCCTTCACCAGCGAGTTGTTAGAGGGGAAAGTGACGTTACCTGCCTCCACCAGTTTGATAATCTCATCTTCCTTGCCTTCATAGCGCAACTTGATGTTCTTGGTGTCGAAGTCGAAGGTGGCATCGGTGTTGTAGTTCAGGTTCATGTTCACCTTGTCGCCAACCTTACCATTTACATTCAGATTGATTTTCTCGTCGAAGTCAATAGCCTTAGTCCTTCGGTTAGCCTCTGGCAACGAGGGATTGTCGATATTCTTGAAGTTGGCTCCCAATTTCAGCTCTGCCGTACCTTGCGTCTTGATGCGCACACCGCCGGGACCGAAAATTTTCTCGGCGGGTCCCAGGTCGAAGTGCATATCCGCAAAGTCGAACTTCTCCTTTCCCTTGTTGGTTACATTCTCCGCATCCTTCTTGCGGAAGAAACGCCGCAACTCTCTTTTCTCGCTCCACGCACGATATTCCTCGGGAGTCATCAGCACAGGGGCATTCAGGTAGTTGTCGCCAATCTTCGAACCGATGACATACATACCCGTCGAGTCGTTATACTCTACCTCCTGACGAATGTTCTCAGGGAAGTGGAGGTCGATGGCTGAACTGTCAAGGTCGGCGACCTCGATAGGCGCAGTCTTTTGAATACGCCAACGCGGCTTGTCCTCAGGCACAGGTTTATTCTGTGTCTTGTCATCCTGAGGAGTCATGGCCAGTGCGCTCATGCTCAACAGGACTGCTATGATATAGGCAAACCGCTTCAAAAGGGAATTACTTGATCTGTTTCAAAGCCAGTTTCACCACTTGCTCTACCGGCAGGTCAGGCTGTTCGGTCAAAATGGACACCACCACTTTTTGCGTTGGTGCAGGGGCAAAACCCAACATGGTGAGGGCAGCTACAGCCTCGTCGCGAACGGCATTGTTCACCGGCGCAGCCATGGTGCCACCTGCAGGAATCTCGTCGGCAATGCCCAGCGCCACAATCTTGTCGCGCAAATCGACAATAATACGCTGTGCCGTCATCTTGCCAATGCCCTTAATGCCTTTCACCAGTCGCTCGTTGCCCGTCGAAATGGCGTTACACAGTTCTGACACACTCATGGACGAGAGCATCATACGTGCCGTATTAGGACCTACGCCACTGACGCTAATCAGCAGTTCAAACATCTCGCGCTCCTTCTTCGACACAAAGCCATAAAGCACGTAGGCGTCCTCGCGAATAGCCTCATAAACATATAGTTTCACCTCTTTCTTGCCCTGAATGGCACTGTAGGTGCTCAGCGAAATGTTGAGCCCGTAACCAACGCCTGCCGCTTCCACCGTAGCTAACGCAGGGGAAAGCTCGGTCAGCTCACCCTTGATGTATTCAATCATAACTTTTCGTTTATAATAATGTATTAATACAACTTAATTAACGACCTTTACTTACATTTTATTGTATAATAGGGCAAAAAGATGACATTTTGTTACGAAGTGCAACTTTTTGGAAAAATATTCAGGCAAATCGTTACGCATTTCAACAAAATGGTGTAATTTTGCACCCTGATAAGATGTTAACAACAACAATTAGTATAAAAGACAATGAAAAAAATCAGAGCAGCCGTCGTAGGTTACGGAAACATTGGTAAGTACACCATTCAGGCATTGGAAGCAGCTCCCGACTTCGAAATTGCTGGTGTAGTACGCAGAAACGGAGCAGCAGACAAACCAGCCGAACTGGCACAGTATGAGGTTGTTAAGGATATCAAGGAACTGAAGGATGTGGACGTAGCTATCCTGGCGACCCCCACCCGTTCCTGCGAGGAATATGCCAAGCAGATTCTGCCTCTCGGTATTAACACTGTCGATTCATTTGACATCCACACGAACATCCGCGGTTATCGCGAACGCCTCATGACCATTAACAAGGAGACCAATACTGTCAGCGTCATTGCGGCAGGGTGGGATCCAGGTTCCGATTCCATCGTCCGCACCCTGATGCAGAGCCTTGCACCCAAGGGGCTTAGCTATACCAACTTCGGGCCTGGTATGTCGATGGGCCACAGCGTCTGTGTGCGCTCAAAGGCTGGTGTCAAAAACGCCCTCTCTATGACCATTCCTTTGGGCGAAGGCATTCATCGCCGCATGGTTTATGTAGAGTTGGAAGACGGATATACGCTGGAACAGGTCACCAAAGATATCAAGGCCGACCCCTACTTTGCTTCTGACGAGACTCACGTATTCCAAGTAGAGAGCGTTGACGACGTTCGCGACATGGGCCATGGTGTGAACCTCGTGCGCAAGGGTGTAAGCGGACAGACACAGAACCAGCGTCTGGAGTTCAACATGCAGATTAACAACCCTGCCCTAACAGGTCAGGTACTGGTCAACGTTGCTCGCGCCTCTATGCGCCTGCAGCCCGGTTGCTACACCATGATCGAGATTCCCGTCATCGACATGTTGCCAGGTGATCGTGCCGACCTCATTGAACACTTAGTATAAATTCTTATTTCTGCAAACTTATGAAAAAACTATTTTTTGTCAGCGTCCTGCTGACAGCAGCTCTCGTCTCTCATGCACAGCTGAAGATGACTCCGAAGCTGGACAAGGGAACCACTAAGGTATATGTTGCCCAGACCACTACTACTGCTCCTGGGCAGGCAGATATCCACGCTAACTTTGAGTCCAAGTACACCGTTACCGGCAAGAAGGGCGACGGTTACCAACTGGAATATATAGCCAGCAACTTCAAGAGTGACGCCGCCAGCGACAACCTCCCTGCTCAGATGCTGACGGCCGGCGACGCCTTGATGAACGGTCTTCTGATCAAGCTCACCATGGACAAAGACGGTCAGTTAACCAGTCTTGACAACTATGCCGACTTAAAGGCAAAGATTGACAAGACGGGCGGTGACCTGGTTGACAAGCTCTTCGAGAAGGTTCCTATGCTGTCGCAGATGATGCAGAAGGACGCGCTGAAGCAGCAGTTCCTGTCGTTTGCCACTGAGGAGAACATCCTGAACAGCCTCAAGAACACTGCCAGCCCCCTGTCTCTGAACGGAAAGACACTCACAACAGGCATGCAGGAGTCGTACACCAACGACCAGGGGCTGAAGATGAAGCGCATGTACTTCGTCAACGGCCAGTCGGTGACCTCTAACGCCAGCCTTGATATGAGCAAGGACGACCTGAAGAACTTCATCATCAAGACGGTGGAGAAGACCGCTCCCCAGCAGGCCGACATGATTAAGGAGAACATCGACCAACTGATGAATTCCGGCATGTTGAAGATTGACGTGAAAGAGACCGTCACTTACGAAATCGGTGCCGACGGCTGGGTGAAGTCCATGAACGTTGAGAACAACAATAACATCATGGGACAAGGTGTGAAAACCACCGCTGTTATCACATGTAAATAACAGAAAAAGAAAAAGCTTATGAAACGACTGACAATCACCTTCATGCTGCTGGGCTTGATGCTGAGTGCATCAGCCCAGACAGCACGTGAGGAAATTAAGGCCAACAAATACCTGTCGGCCAGCAACTACCTGGACTACGACAACTATCCAGCCACTGCTCCCCTCACGCCAACCCCCAAGGGCTACGAGCCTTACCTCATGAACCACTACGGACGCCACGGCTCCCGCTGGCTCACCAGCGAGTCGATGTACACCGACCCAATGGTCACCCTATGCAAGGCGCAGGAGCAAGGCAAGCTTACCGCTGTAGGCGAGGACGTGTTGCGCCAGGTGAAGTTCATCAACGCCACGGCTATTGACCGTACAGGCGACCTCACCACCGTGGGCGAGCGCCAGCACCACGGCATCGGACGACGCATGGCGCAGAACTTCCCCGAGATTTTCAAGAAGCCTGGTGTGCCCATCGACGCGCGCTCTACGGTCGTTATCCGCTGTATTCTGTCGATGGTAGCTGAGTGCGAAGAACTGGCTGCTGCCAACCCCACCGCCCGTTTTCACAACGACGTGAGCAAGGCCCTACAGTACTATCTGAACCAGCCTAACTCCCCTCTCCTGAAATCGGTGCGACAGAAGACGCGTCAACTCCGCCATGAGCACGAGCGTGCGTTTATCAAGAACACCCCCTCCGACCGCTTGGCCAGCGTGCTCTTCAACGACATGCAGTGGGTAGCCGACAGTATCCGAATGGGTGAACTGATGTACCAGCTGTTCGACGTAGCCGCCAACATGCAGAGCCACGACTACGACCTCGACCTCTACTCGCTTTTCACGCCTGAGGAGATGTACCAGCAGTGGCGCGAACGCAACATACGCTGGTATCTCAACTATGCCGCATCGCCCCAGGGAAACAGCCTACAGCCTTTCTCGCAAGCCAACTTGTTGAAAGACATCATCCACGTGGCCGACACAACCCGACAGACCGCTGCCGTACTGCGCTTCGGTCACGAGGTCTGCGTATTGCCACTGGCCTGCCTGCTGGAGTTAGGCAACTGCGGACTGGTTACCGACGACCTGGAGAACCTTGACGCCACCTGGCGCAACTACAACATCTTCCCTATGGCGTGCAACATCCAGCTGGTGTTCTACCGTCCCGTCAGCGGCAAGGGCGACATCCTGGTCAAGGCCCTGCTCAACGAGCGCGAGATATCGCTGCCCGCCAAAACCGCCCAGTATCCTTACTACAAATGGAAAGACCTGCGCCAGCACTATTTGGAGCGACTGCAATGGTATGAACAACAGGAGAACAAATACAAAGAAGAGAGCGGCCAGTGACCGCTCTCTTATAAATTAGATATCTCTCTGAAGATTACTCGAAGTAATAGGGAGGATTTTTCGTGGGAAAGCCTGCGTTCTGTCTGATCCACTTGTCCCAACCAGTCTGCTGTACCAACGTGCTGAGTCCATAACCGTTTGCCCAAGCAAGATGCTTCTGCGGATTCTTGGCCTGGAAAGTAAACTTACCAGTCTTTGGGGTGTACCACCAAATGTTACCGAACTCGTCCAGACAGAATACCTGGCCATCCTCGTTAAAATTTTCTACACGGAGAATAGTAGCCGACATGGATGCGCTTTCATCCACTACTGTAGCACCGACGTTGATGTTATAGCTCAGCTGCTTGAAATCGGCATTTTCCAAGTATTTCTTCAGTGCCTGTGAGTAAGATTGCTTGAGCATAGCGGTCTCTACAGCTGCCTTTAAGGCTTCATACTCTGTAGCCAAGTTAGCGTCCTGCTTCTGCAACGCATAGGCATAGCCCAAGAGATCATAGAAGGCATAGCCAACCTTAGGCTGATAACACTCCGTTGCAGCAAACTTCTGCTGGTCAGCGGTGAGCTTACCGGACTTAGCCTCGCTGAGTAGTTTGTCAACAAAGTCTTTCAAGGCGGGTATTACGCCCTTAAACTTCTTGAGATCGGTGAATGCGTAGGCGCAGTGCTGCTTGGCATTGGGGTATTTCTTCAACACCTCCTCTTCAGCAGACAGATCATTGTAGCCAGCTATGAATTTATCCACATATTTCTTCATCTCGCCCTCGAAATCGCCAGTGATGCCAGCCTTGGCCAGATGACCAATGAATTGATCGTAATTACCGCCCGTGGTAACGTGATTGGCAGCCAGCATATAGTCAGAGACATCGGTAAACTCAGCAGCAACCTCAGTACAGTTCATGAG
Source organism: uncultured Prevotellaceae bacterium (assembly GCA_902770635.1). Classification (GTDB taxonomy): domain Bacteria; phylum Bacteroidota; class Bacteroidia; order Bacteroidales; family Bacteroidaceae; genus Prevotella. Next base: position 21,659 of record CACXTX010000013.1, read on the forward strand.
ACAGTCGTCAAAGTTAAATAACTTAAGATGTACGCCGCTCTTTTCGATACCTTCGCGCAGCTCCTTGATGGTGATATCATAGTTGTTGTTAAAGGCATCACTGCACACGGCACGACGCTCTGCTGCGCTAGCCTGAGTGTTTGCGTTCTTCGAGAAATCAAAATATACATTGTATCCAGAGCCGTGGTCGCCTACCATAAATACGTAGTTCTTGGCGGGAGCTACTGTAGCACAGTACTTAATGAAGTTGGCAATACTGTCGGGCTGGTACATCTGCGACTTTTCCTGCTGATTACCATAGAGATTGGCATCGGTGAATTTGCTAATAGAACCATTCTTTTTGTACATTCTGCTGGTCAGCTCCAAGCGATACAAGCCACCAGGTTTTCCACCAATCCAATCATATTCTTCACCAGCTATTGCAGCGTATTCGGCTGACTGCTTGTCCAGACCTTTCTGGCTGGAGTACTTATACTGCAGGAAGAACCTTACGCGTGACCCATTACCAGCCAGACCTTTGCAGGCAGCAATGAAGTCTTTCTCGGTCTGGTAATCCAGATCTTCACCACCCGTACAGTAGAGCATCACCGTATAGTCCACTACAGAGGGAGGTGTGGAGGGAGGTGTGGAGGGATCGGGGGTACTGGAAGTAGGGTTGTCACTAACGCTACACGATGTGAACGTTGCTCCGAAGCCACAGAATAGGATGGCGGCCATCATCCATCGGTTTAACTTTTTCATAGTCTTTTGGTTTTATGTTAGAATTAATTACAAAGAAGTATCGGTTGTCTGTTTCTCCTGCCGCTTATGGCGCAGGAAGTCAAGACGCTCCAAAGCGTATTTGCGAGACTGGACAATCTGGAAACGATAGACGGCACAGGCTACACAGAAATAAGCTCCTGCCAGAATCCACAGGATGCGGTACTCGAAGGCTACGTCGCTGAGCGTTGCCCCCATCGTATTGACACGGATATAGGCACGCGCTCCGAAAGTGGAGGGGAAAAGCCAGGAAACGCCCTGCCAATAGCCCGGAATATTAGACTGCGGCCAGCTGACACCCGACATGAACAACAGGGGTACGCTGATGAATACTACCAGCAGCATGACATTCTCGCGGTATTTCACCAGACAGGATACTACCATTCCGAAGAAGATGCAAGCCAGTGTCAAGGGCAGCATCAGATGGAAGAGGGTCTGCCACGTTGCCAGCTGAGGGAAGTGGAACAGGCGCGGAACAACAATGACAAGCCACGTGCCCATAACGGCATAGACCATGATATAGCACAGGGCCTTGCCCAGCACAATGGCAAACGAACTGTCGTAGCGGGAATCGCCCACTGGAATGAGATTGCGATAGGGATTCTCATCACGGGCAGTACCCGCAGAGAGACCAATGCCCAACACCAGCGTCTGCTGGAGAATGAGGATGAGCACGGCAGGAAGCACTGACGAGCCGTAACCGCCCTGTGGATTGAAGATTGGAATGTCGTCATAGTCCAACGGACGCGTGGCAATGGTTTCTTCGCGCTTCGTGTAATGTCCGCCGAGTTTCGTCTTAATCTCATTGCCCATCTCTGCTGTGACCATCTGGGCTGTCTGGAAAATGGCCTTATAAGTCAGCATGAGGCTCATGTCGCAATACACGCTGATAACGCCCTTCTCCATGCGATTGACCTTCTCGGCAAAATCGCTGGGAATAAGGTATATGCCTTTCACCAACTGGCGGCTGACCAACGACTTGGCCTCGTCCAGATCCTGGGCATAATAGGCTACGTGCACGTCTGGCGAGGCATCGCACTGGCGCAGGAACTGGCGCGAAAGGAAAGAATGTGACTGATCAACGACACAGACGGGCACTTCATGAACCGACTCGTTGTTGTAAATCCACGAGTAGATTAACGGATAGGCCAATGGCACGATGAAGAAGAAGATAAGTACTCCCTCATCCTTCACGATGCGCTTCAACTCCTGAAACCAGATGTAGCAGACAGCATCTATACCTTTATATATATTATGGAATATAGACATAGGTGAGCATTGCGTTTTTAATTTTCTTCACCACCATCCAAGGCAACAACATGAAGCCGAACAGGGCTGCAAAGTGGAACCAGGACTCGATGAGCGGGAACCCATTGAAGACGCAGGTCTGATAAAGCATATAGTAATGGCGTAGCGGGAACAGCCACGACAAGGACTGCAAAGGGCCGTCCATTGCCATAACGGGGAATGCGCCACCAGCCATTGAAATGCTAAGCACCGCCCACAATGAACTGATACTCATAGACATACGGAGCGAAGGCAACAGCCCAAAGGAAAAAATGCCGAAGCCCTGAGCGGCCAACACCTGCATTAATCCTAAGAGCACTAACATCCAAGGACTGCCCAGATGTGGGAAGCCAAGGTGGTAGAACACATAGAGTTGGTAACCGAAAACGATAGCGAGCCAGATGATCGTCTGGGGCAAGAACTTGCCTATAAGTGCAACGGTGATGTTATTGTCGGCCATCTCCAACCACCGCTTCGAGGTGGCGAACTTCAGTTCCGTACCTAACGAATAGGAAGAAATAAGGAAGATGAAGAGCATGATGATGCCAGGCACCATCAGCGTGGTGAGATAGACGTTATAACTGCTCCAAGGGTTGGCTATTTGGTGTAAATCGATGGTAATGGGCTGCAAGAGCGTCTGAATCTGACGTTCGGTGAGTCCCCTTGCCCTCATGGTAGCCTGCCCTAAACCGGCAGAGCCAAGGGTGGAAATGGTCTTCATGTCCTTCATCAGCATAGAACCGGCAGCCAGCGTGGTATATGTATAATAATAGGAAATCTTGGGCTGTCGCGAAGCCAACAACTTCTCTGTAGTTCCCTTGGGGATATACATGAATCCATAAATCTCGTTTCGCTGCATGGCCTTGCGCGCCTCAGCCACACTGGGATAGTGAGCTACGACATGCGATATCTGGAATCCATCGAGCTTGCGCTCCAGAGAACGGGTGGTTGAAGTATTGTCCAAATCGACAACACCTACCGGCATACTGGTAGGCAGGCCATCGTCCAGCATTGAGGTGAAAAAGAATATCACCAGAATGGGAAAGACCACCATGCAGAAACGGTAGATGTGATTCCGACGCAGAATCAACAACTCACGTATCATGATTTCATAGATCTGACCGAGTACCCTCATACCCATTCCTCATTTCTCATTACTCATTTAATAATGAGTGACATACCCGGACGCAAGCCCTCGAACTTCTCTGTAGGACGAGCCTTTACCTCAAAGGTCTTCAAGTCGTACTGGCCATTAGCCTTCGTGGCTTTCCAGACGGCAAACGAGCCTTGATCCTTCATATAATAGACCTTCATCTCGATATTTTTGTTGAAGGCGGGCACAAAAGCGGTAAATGTCTTACCCATCTCCAAGCCGTTCAACTGGTCCTCACGGACATTGAAAGTACCCCAAAGGTCATTCATCACGGCAATGGTCATAATGGGAGAACCTGTACCAACCAGCTCACCGACCTTGGGATAGATATCGGTGACCTCACCCTCCATCTGGGCAATTTGTACAGTCTCGTTGATGTAGGAGTTAACTTCGTTGACAGCACCCTTGGCACGACCTACCAAAGCGGCAGCAGCCTTCTTGTCCTCATAACGAGCACCGTTGCGAGCCATCTCATACTGGCTCTCGGCGGCCTTATACTGGGCTTCCATAGCCTTATAGTTGGCATAGACCTCGTCGCGCTTCTGGGCACTCATCACACCCTCGTCGAAGAGACGCTGGATGCGTTGGTATGACTTCTCGGCAATATCCAAACCGGCCTTGGCCTGCTGCATCAACTGGAAAGCACCCTGAATCTGCTCCTGACGGGCACCATTGCGAGCCATCTCCTCCTGAGCGGCGGCAGCGTTCTCGGCACTGCGGGCTTGCTCCATCTTTGCGCGAACCTCAGGGGCATCAAGAATGGCCAATGTATCACCCACCTTCACAAAATCGCCTTCTTTCACACGAATCTCCAAGATACGTCCGGGCACCTTGCTGGACACGCGGTATTCACTGACCTCAACCTGACCTTGAATCAACTCAGGGTCACGTCCCAAGGCAAAGAATCCTATCAAGGCCACAATGACCACCACTACGGAAAATCCTAAAATCGCATACAAGATATTGTTATGCTGTGTTCTTGCACTCATAATTTATATTATATTTTTAATGTTCATTCGTTTAATGTTCCCATAGCCTTCTGCAAGTTCACCTGACTGAGCTTGACATCAATCTCGGCATCAATCTTCTGCGACTGAGCCTGAAGCCAGGCGGTCTGTGCCTCCATCACGGTAGTAGAGGAAATAACCCCCTCGCGGAATCCCAAATTAGCGGTGCGCAGATTCTCGTCAGCACGCTCGGTACTGACTTTTGCCATTTGCAACTTCTTGTTGGCCTCGTTCACCCTGAAGGCACTCTGGTTTACCTGCAACTCAATCTTCTCGCGAATCTCATCACGCTGTAACGAAGCAATGGTGGTTGCACCCTTTGCGGCGCGTACCTTATAGGCTACATCACCCCAGTTCCAAATGGGCACACGTACGAGAACACCCACATTCCATACACCTGCGAATTTCTTCTCGAAGCCGTTGAAGAGGTTAGGATTGCTCACCATGTAACCTCCCGTCAAGAGGACTTGAGGCAGATTACCCGCCTTCAACATATTAGTGGCTTGCTTACCCATATCTACTACGTTCTGAAGCATTTTCAGTTCGGGACGGTTTTCAGCAGCCTGTTCCACATCCACCTGAGGAACGGCCTCTACGACACTCAGGTCGTCAGTTTCTTCTTCGGCCAAGACAATCTGCTCATTGACAGGAATGCCACAGAGCTGGCAGAGCAACATCTTGGAAAGCGTCAAGCCGTCGTTCACCTTAATCAATGTCATCTCAGCTTCATTTACTTTCACGGATACACTCAGTCCCTCTGAACGGGTGGCCACACCCTCTCTGATCATCTTCTGCACATCACCGTCCAACTTCTTCACCAAATCCAGATAGCCTTGTGCCAGCTTCTGTTTGTGACGCAGCGAAACGACTTGCCAATAAGCCTGGTCTATCTCGTAGATAGTGGATTGGCGCTTAGCCTCAGCGGAATTGGCAGCCAACTGCTCGCCAGCATCTGCCATCTTGTTCATAGCCACAATGGCACCGCCCATGAATACGGGCTGTGTCAGCATAATAGCACCAGCAAACATGTTACGAGTATCCGTTCGGAAAGCGTTGACAATGTTCTGACCTCCCATATCCAGGAATCCTGCCATCTGACCTAAGTCGTTGCCTAACTGTTGTTGTAAAGCAGGAGGCAATATCTGGGCATAGGGACCTACTTTGCTCACGATACCATCCTTCAAATTAGTTCCTATCGAGCTTAGCGCCTCCTTTTGGTCATTGTTCAGGATGGAAATCTCCTTGCTGGTGTACTCGTAGCCGCCCAACGCGCTGATATGGGGCAAGTACTTGGTACGAGCCGCCTTACGCACATTTGCAGCAACCTCCTGCTTAACACGCGAAATGCTCATCTGCTTATTGTTTCTAAGCGCCAGAGCACGACAACTGTCGAGGTTCAGCAACCGCTGTGCACCGACAGACTGCGTCATGCCTGCCAAGAGGAAAAATCCTAAGAGTCTTCTCATTATTAATATAAGATGATTAATTTTTTCTTCAAATACGTTGCAAAGATATATTTTTTTTGCGAAACTTGCAAAAAAAAGACGACTGTTTACAAATTATTTATTATATTTGCAGAAAATATTGACTGCTAACAGGAAAAAACATGGGGAAACAGAACTTCTTCTACAGGGTCTTTGACCTTTATTACGACGGCTTCCGCAATATGAGACTGGGTCGCACCCTTTGGGCCATCATCCTGATAAAGCTGTTTATCATGTTTGCCATCCTGAAAGTTTTTTTCTTCCCAAATTTCCTCAAGGAGCATGCAGAAGAGGGTGCTGAGCCCGACTATGTAGCTACAGAAATGATAGACAGAGCGGAATAACAGTAACTAAAACCAAAAATAACGCGTATGACTGATTTATTTCTTAACATTGACGCTGGTTCCATCAATTGGGCAAGAGCGCAATTCGCGCTGACAGCCATCTACCACTGGCTGTTTGTGCCCCTAACGCTAGGACTAGCCGTCATCATGGGCATTGCCGAGACGTGTTGGTATCGTACCCGTAACACCTTCTGGCGCGATGTAGCACAATTCTGGCAGAAACTGTTCGGCATCAACTTTGCAATGGGAGTGGCAACAGGTATCATCCTGGAGTTTGAGTTCGGCACCAATTGGTCGAACTACTCTTGGTTCGTAGGCGACATCTTCGGAGCCCCGTTGGCTATCGAGGGCATTGTGGCCTTCTTCATGGAATCGACTTTCGTGGCTGTTATGTTCTTCGGATGGAAGAAGGTCTCACCGGGGTTCCATCTGGCCTCTACGTGGCTGACGGGTCTTGGCGCTACCATCTCTGCGTGGTGGATTCTCGTGGCTAACGCCTGGATGCAGTATCCCGTGGGCTGTGCGTTCAATCCGGACACGATGCGAAACGAGATGGTATCCTTCACCGAAGTAGCCCTATCGTCCTTTGCTATCGACAAATTCTGCCACACCGTAATTTCCGCATGGATTATCGGAGCCATCTTCGTCGTAGCGGTTTCCTGCTGGTATCTGATGAAGAACCGCGAGATCAAGTTGGCCAAAGCGAGCATTAAAATCAGCGTCATCGTGGGACTGATTGCCTCGTTGGGTGCCGCTATGACAGGACATAAGTCGGCTCAGAGCGTGGCTGAGGTTCAGCCCATGAAACTGGCAGCGATGGAAGCCCTGTACAATGGTGGTGAGGATGTAGGACTGACGGCAGTGGCTTGGGTGAACCCACTGGCACAACCAGACTACCAGAACCAGGAGTCGGCTCCCCTTAAAATAGAAATGCCCTATGCCCTCTCGTTTATGGCTACAAACGACATTCATGGCTATGTACCTGGCATCAACGACATACTGAATGGCTATACCAAGCCCGATGGCACCAAGGAACCTTCCGTAGAAGAAAAGATGGTTCGCGGCAAACTGGCCATCACGGCACTGGCCGACTATCGCAAGGCCAAGAAGGAGGGCGCCAGTGAGGCTGCACTTGCTCCTTATCTGGCTACCATCAATGAAAACATGAAATACTTCGGTTACGGCTATGTGAAAAATCCGCACGACGTTGTGCCTTACGTTCCCGTCAATTTCTGGGCTTTTCGTATCATGGTGGGACTGGGATGTATCTTCATCCTCTACTTCCTCGTGATGACACTGGTATCGTTCAACATTCCATTCCTGACCATCACCACCCGCCGACTATTGGCTGCCTTCGGTCTGCTGCCAGAAACAGTAGCCGACACAAACGACATAGCAGGCCTACCCTCTTGGCACTACTGGACAGCTATCATCCTGGTTCCATTGGCCTATATTGCCTCGGAGAGCGGATGGCTAGTAGCAGAATTCGGACGCCAGCCCTGGACCATTCAGGACATGCTGCCCACATGGGTTGCAGTCAGCGACATCAATGGTTGCAGTGTTGCCCTGACTTTCTTCCTCTTCCTGTTCCTGTTTACGCTGATGTTAGCTGTGGAAATCAGCATCCTGCTCAAGCAAATCAAGAAAGGACCAGAATATAGCGCTTCGCTAAATGAGAAATGAGAAATGAGAAATGAGAAATCGACCTTTGGGTGCTTTGACCTTCAGGTCTAAGAATAAAGAATTATGATTACCTATAGTTTCTTACAGCACTACTGGTGCTTCGTAGTTGCCTTGTTAGGCGCGATATTGGTTTTCTTGCTATTTGTTCAGGGAGCCAACTCCTGTATTCGCTCATTAGGCTGGACAGAGGAAGGCAAGCGGCTTGTTCTTAACTCGACAGGACGCAAGTGGGAGTTCACTTTCACCACTTTGGTTACTTTCGGAGGAGCTTTCTTTGCCTCCTATCCCCTATTCTACTCTACCTCATTTGGAGGAGCTTACTGGTTGTGGATGATTATCCTGTTTACTTTCGTGCTACAGGCTGTGAGCTACGAGTTCCAGAACAAGTTAGGCAACTTCCTGGGGCCGAAAACCTTCCAGTTCTTTCTGATTCTCAACGGACTGCTGGGACCATTGCTCTTGGGAGGTGCTGTGGCTACCTTCTTTGAAGGGTCTAACTTCATCGTCACCAAGGACAACCTGATTGATGCAGGCTCACTGACTCCTGTCATCTCGCATTGGGCCAATGCCTCTCACGGACTCGACGCCCTGTTGAATCCCTGGGTACTGGTCTTCGGACTGGCTGTCATGTTCTTGGCTCGCATTCTGGGAATCCTCTATGTCATGAACAATGTCGATGACGAAGACATCCGCTCTCGCGGCTCTGTACGTCTGTTGGGGAATACGATACCTTTCCTCATCCTCTTCGTAGCCTACCTCGTCCACTTGCTACTGAAGGACGGCTTTGCCTACAATGAGGATGGAGTCATCTTCATGGAGTCCTACAAATACCTGAGCAACTTAATCGACATGTGGTATCTTCTTATCCTATTATTAATAGGTGTAGTACTGGTACTCTTCGGCATTGGTAAGACCATCGTGTCGAAAGATTACATTGGTGGCATCTGGCCTGCAGGCATTGGCACCGTACTCACCGTACTGGCCCTGTTGCTCTGCTCGGCATGGAACCACACCGCCTACTATCCCTCTACAGCCGACCTGCAATCGTCGCTGACAATGGTTAACTCTTGCAGCAGCGAGTTTACGCTGCGCACCATGTTCTACGTATCGCTGTTTGTGCCGTTCGTACTGGCTTACATCGTGTATGCTTGGAGAGCCATTGATAAGAAGAAGATCACTCAGGAGGAAATCAAGAACGACCACGCCTATTAAGGGTTAATGGTTTAAGATAAAGGTTAAAAATGAGTCCACAAGAACAACGTAATGAACGATTAGGTGCTAAGATGGTGAAAGCCATGCAGCGCCGCCATTTCGATGCCTACTATTGCGCAACGGCAAGTGAGGTTAAGGCAAAAGTCAACGAACTGATCCCTGACGGTTCCAGTGTGACATGGGGTGGAACCATGACCGTTCGCGACTTGGAGATCCCCCAAATGCTGCGCGAGCGCGGCACCATAGACGTATGGGACCGCGACCTCGTTGAAACACCTGAGGAGAAGCAGGAGATGTACCTGCGCGCCTTCCGTGCCGACTATTATTTATCGTCGGCTAACGCTATTTCTGAGGATGGCGTCATCGTCAATATCGACGGCAACGGGAACCGGGTAGCAGCCATCACGTGGGGCCCTCAGCACGTCATCTTCGTAGTAGGCATGAACAAGGTGGCGCAAGACCCTGAGGCCGCCCTCAAGCGCGCCCGCTCTACGGCATCACCTATCAATGCAGCCCGCTTCGACATCCAGACACCCTGTCAACTGGATGGGCAGTGCCACAACTGCAACTCGCCGCAAAGCATCTGTAACTACATCCATTTCCTGCGCAATTCGAGCAAGCCAGGACGCATCATCGTCATTTTGGTTGGCGAAAATTTGGGGTACTGAAGATTTTTTCGTACCTTCGCAGCCGTTTATGATTGTATGTATCGCTGAGAAACCCAGTGTGGCACGCGACATCGCCCGTATCATCGGGGCTACGTCAAGTCACGAGGGTTATATGGAAGGTAACGGTTTCCAGGTGACCTGGACATTCGGTCATCTGTGTACACTGAAAGAGCCCCACGACTATACCCCCATGTGGAAGTCGTGGAGCCTGACATCTTTGCCCATGATTCCCGATCGCTTTGGCATTAAGCTCATTGACGATCAAGGCATCAAGAAGCAGTTTTCAATTATCGAGGGACTGATGCAGAAGGCAGAGCGTATCGTCAACTGCGGTGACGCCGGACAAGAAGGTGAGCTCATCCAACGCTGGGTGATGCAGAAGGCAGGAGCGAAGTGTCCCGTCAGCCGTCTGTGGATATCTTCCATGACTGACGAAGCCATCCGCGAGGGTTTTCAGAACCTGAAAGACCAGCAGGACTATCAGCCTCTTTACCTCGCAGGATTGTCCAGAGCCATTGGCGACTGGCTATTAGGCATGAACGCCACCCGTCTCTATACTCTGAAGTACGGGCAGAACCGTCAGGTACTGAGTATCGGACGCGTACAAACCCCTACCCTTGCACTTATCGTCAACCGTCAGAAGGAAATAGACAATTTCAAGCCAGAGCCCTACTGGGTGTTGGCTACCGTCTATCGCGACACCACCTTCACAGCGACAAAGGGCAAGTTCACATCGAAAGAAGATGGTGAGGCCGCTTTTGCCACCATCGAGGGAAAGCCTTTTGAGGTGACAAAGGTGGAGAAGAAAGAGGGTAAGGAACAGCCTCCCCAGCTCTATGACCTCACCTCGCTGCAGGTGGACTGCAACCGGAAGTTTGGCTACTCTGCCGAGATGACACTGAATCTCATTCAGGCACTCTACGAGAAGAAATACACTACCTATCCGCGTGTGGATACGCAATACCTCTCAGATGACATCTATCCCAAATGTCCGCAGACGCTGAACGGACTCTACCAGACCAAGTTCGGTGGTGTTCCCGTCTATGCGGAATATATCAAACCCATTGGTGGAAAGCCTCTCAAGAAGACCAAGCGTGTGTTTGACACTTCGAAGGTGACAGACCACCACGCCATCATACCTACAGGTGTGATTCCGCAGAACCTGAGCGATGCGGAGCAAAAGGTGTTCGACCTCATAGCCCGTCGCTTTATCGGTGTGTTCCTGCCAGATTGTAAGTTCTCTACGACGACTGTTTTAGGCGAAGTGAAAGGAGAAGAGGAGAGCGTAGAGTTCAAGGTCACTGGTAAGGAGATTTTAGAGCCTGGATGGCGCGTAGTCAGAGGGGTGCAGGCCTCGGAAAATGCCGAGAGCACCGAGGGTTCAGAGAATGCTGAGAAGAACGACGAGGAGCGCACCCTGCCCACCTTCGTAAAAGGTGAGAGCGGTGAGCACAAGCCTACCCTGACGGAAAAGTGGACTACGCCCCCACCTTATTACAATGAAGCCTCGCTGCTCCGTGCTATGGAGACTGCGGGCAAGTTTGTGGAGGATGAGACGCTGCGTGCCGCTATGAAGGAGAACGGTATCGGTCGCCCTTCCAGTCGTGCCGGCATTATTGAGACGCTCTTCAAGCGCCGCTACATCCGTCGTGAGAAGAAGCGGCTGGTGGCTACTCCCACAGGTATCGAACTGATAGACCTTATCCGTGAAGAACTCCTAAAGAGTTGTGAGCTGACCGGTATCTGGGAGAAGAAGCTGCGTGACATCGAGCATCAGAAATACGATGCCCAACAGTTCATCAACGAACTGAAGCAGCAGGTGACCGACATTGTCCGTGACGTCATGAGTGACCCCACCAACCGTCGCATCACCATTACCCCCGAAGAAGCCAAGAAAACCAAAAGAGGCAAGAAGGAAAAATAAGTTCTTCGTCTTTCATTCTTCCATCACAATGGCTTCTTCTATCTCCTCTGCCACTGGCAGGGTGATAAAGATAATGGTTCCGCCACCTGGATTATCTTCCATACGAATGTCTCCACCATGAGCCACTACAATATCCTTCACGATGGGTAGTCCTACATTGTCAACGCCAGGCAAATGGTCGAAGGCATGCACCTTATATTCATCGCGGATGCCTATGCCGTTATCAGCCACCTGTATCTGCACTTTTCCCTCGTCGGTCTTCGCTATTCCGATGCTGATCCGACAGTCATCCGGCGCAAACTTGACAGAGTTATCCATTAAGATATGGAAGGCCTGGATAAACTCATTCTTGGCAATATCGACATCTGTCTCTTTGAGAGCGCACAGGAACGAAATCTTGACCCGACTGCCCATCCTTTGCTGATAATCCTCGCAAATTTGGCGTAAAAGCTGCACTACGTCAGTAGTTTGACGCACCAGTTTCATTTCTTCCTTAGGCTTCTCCTCCTGGTGAAGTGACGATTGTTCTGCAGCCATCTTCATGCGCATCTCACCCATCCACTGCTCTTTCTCCGTTTCCCGTCGCAGATTGATAACATTCATCTGGCGAGTCTGTCGCTTCATGTACCAGCGACGCCACCAGAGTGCTGCCAAGGCTACCAGCAACACATAGAGCAGGATGGCCCAGCGGGTACGCCATATAGCAGGACGGATGGTAATGTCCAGCTGACTCTCCACCTCGCCCATCGTGCCGTCGTCGTTCAGCATACGGACACAGAGCGTATAGCTTCCCGCACGCAGTGAGTTATATGTGATATTAGGATTCAGTTCCGAGGTCTTCACCCAGTTCTCGTTAAATCCCTCCAGTTTATAGACGAAACGCTTCCCATTGTTTATCTTACCAGCGTCACTGGCCAGCTGAATGGTAAACTGATCGTTATAGTTTAAGGTAATCGACTTGCACTCATCCAGGGCTTCATCAAGAATCATGCGCCCGTCAATCTCCTTCCCCACTACCACATCCTCGTCAAAGATTTGCAAACCACTGAAAATGGGGCGTTCCTTGCTGGCCACATCCGAAAGTCCCTTGGGGTCAATGATATCAATACCATCCTGTCCACCGACAAGAAGCAGTCCCGAACGGGTAAGATAGGCTGAACGATGGTTGTAGGTGACGTTCTTCAAACCGTCACGGGCGGTATAACTGCGTATGACGAACTGCCATCCTCCTTCGTTCTGCCACTGGGGCGTTATCTTCGAGATACCATGATCGGTAACCACCCACATCGAATGACTCTTGTCTTCCACTACCGAGCAGACACTGGAGCCTATCAGTCCACTGGTCATATCGAGCAGATAGACCAGACCTCGTTTCTGGTCATAGACGCAGACACCCGACGCAGAGCCTTGCCAGATAAGGCCGCGCGAATCTTCCATCACACAAACCGTATTGCCTGTATTCACCGTCACGTTGGGGTCATCTGGAATCACACGGTTAACCAATTTGCCTGTAACAGGGTTCACAAAGCAGTAGTACCAGGCAGTGCCCACCATCAGCCAGCCTTTTTTAATCCACCCGATGGAGGTCATATAGTCGCTCGGAATCTTGGCATTCTGCACGTTCCAGGTCTTGAACTTACCCGTTTTCGGATGCAGCATCTGGATGCCTCCACCCAATGTACCCATCCATATCCGATGCCATTTGTCCTCCGTAACGCTCCAGACGCTATTGGACGACAGGCCCTCGGGGTCACCCGTAGCGCGATAGTTGACGATGGTGGCATGCTGGGGATCCGTTGCCGACGGGATGCAGTGTACCAGTCCGCCATTGTAGGAGCCGAACCACACGCTGCCATCGCTGGCACAGCAGCTGCCTTCCATGATATTGCTCGTCATCGGACTGTTGGCTGTCGTATAATGGCTCACCTGTTCGTCTGTCTTCGGATTATACACGATTATGCCGTTCTCGTTGCTGCCTATCCAGTAGTTGCCCTGTTTGTCCTCACACACCGTATTGACGTCGCCCATCTCCAAACTACGGATACTGGCAAGTCCTTCCACATATTGGTTGACACCGTTTTTATAAGAGCCTATCCAGATATTTCCGTTGTTGTCCTGGTAGATGTTACGCAACGTATTGTCGCAGATGGACGATTCGTCAGTCTTGCTATTGGTAAACTGTTTCCACTGCTTGTTCTTCAGGTCAACGACTATCAGTCCCTGATGGTCGGTAGCTATCCATATCCACCCTCGGGTGTCAACCTTGACATACCATATCTGCAAATCGTCAGGCAGGTCGGAAATTCCCTTGGCCTTGAGATATTCGACAGCAGAGTCGTACCAGCGATTCTCGTCCCATATATAGACAAACGAGCGGCGCTCTGCGACGGCCCAGATATTCCCCCCGTTATCTACAAACAGCTTATACTCCTGGTTGTGCAAGCCTCCATGTTCGCGCATCCACTTGTTTTCCCACTCCACGCATCGCTTCTCGCTCATACAGATGATCTCACCGTTGTAGGTCGCGGCAATGACGTTGTCTCCGTAGTCAGTCATCCACGAGATGCCATAGGTCGGGTTAAACTCGAACAAGCCATAGCCCATCTTGATTTGCGTAACCTTCTTGGTATGAGGATTATAACAGTAGATGCCTTGCTGGTAGAACTTCACCCAAAAGTTCTTCTTGTTGTCAATATACACATACTCCACTCCTGCATTGAAACCGAAAAAGCGCTCTAGCTCACGACCGGCATTTCGCTCCACCTTCTCTGTCACAGGGTCATAGACGCTATAGTTCATGCCCTGTTTCAGCCACAACTTACCGTCATAGGCCTCCATAATCTGGTCGGTATAGTTGTCGCGCATCGTCGTGGTGTCGCGCTTGTTCGAATAGAACACTTTAACGCGGTAACCGTCATAGCGGTTCAGACCATAGGCCGTTCCTATCCATACGAAACCCTTGGAGTCCCGAAACACGCAGTTCACCTGCGAGTTCGACAGGCCGTTGCGGGTGTCCAGTCTCCGGAACTTCATCTCAGGAATAGCAGCCTGAGCAACCAGAGTACATAGTATGATAACGCAGAGTGCGAATAATAGCTTTCTCATTTTCTCAATCTCTCATTTTCTCAATCTCTCATTTTCGCAGATGTCTCACGAATCACCAACTGCTGAGGCACAATCTCTTTATATACCTTGGTATCGCCACCTATTGACCTCAGCAGCAGCTGGCACGCCTTGACACCCATTTCGTGCGACTGGTCCTCAATGGCAGACATTCGGGGAGTCACGTAGGCTGCATGTACGTCATCCGTAAAGCCTATCAGCGCCACTTCACCCGGTATGTTCAGCCCTTTGTTCTTAATGGCTGTAAAGGCAGCAAACGTAATGATATCATTAAAGGCAAGGATAGCATCCGGTCGGTTTTCTCCTTCCAGCAGCTTCTCTACTGCATGAAGAGCCACCTCATAGTCTATTTTGTCGCAAACCACCAGATTGCGGTCAATGTCCATTTTATTCTCGCGCAACGCCTCCAGATAGCCATGTTTACGGCGACGCACCATATCCAGATGGTTCGGACCTCCTATAAAGGCAATTCGGCGGCTTCCCGTATCTATCAGATGCTGGGTAGCCATCTGAGCAGCCTCATCGCCATTAGCCGTCACACAGGAGAAACGGTCTGTCAGACAGGTACGTCCAAAGAACACCAAGGGGATGCCCATGTCTGATATCTCCTCAAAATGGCTATAGTCCGTAGTAGTCTGAGCCAGACAAGCTATGATGCCTTCCACATGCAAGCCGATGAAGTTGTCAATAGCCTGTCGCTCATCCTCGAAGTCCTCATGGCTGTTTGCGCTAATGACACTATAGCCAGCCCGTCGGGCTTCGTCCTCTATGCCGTCCAGCACGGCAGCATAGTAATGGGTCACCAGGTTGGGAACCACCACTCCTATCACCTTGGGAGCCTCCTTACGCAAGCTCTGGGCAAATGGATTGGGGCGATAATTCAGTTTCTTTGCCAAATCCTTCACCCTCTGCTGCATCTCTCTCCCTATCTCGGGCGAATTGCGCAAGGCACGACTTACCGTAGCAATGCTGACACCCAGTTCACTTGCCAAATCCTTTAAGGAAGTGCGACGTTGTTTTTTGATATTCATAGACAAAGGTTCTTAATGGGAGCAAAGATACTAATAATCCTGCAAATCCGCAAACGTTTACGTGAGTTTTTTACGTATTTTTGTATCAAACGGCCCAAAAAGTGCTTATCTTTGCACCAGAATTCAGAATGAGTAATGAATAGTTGATAATAAGTTAGTTAGAAAACAAGGGCTAAGAATGTCGTGAGACATTCTTCTCGACCTTTGGTCGCTTGCACCGCAAGAAATTTTTCACTTTTCTTTGACCTAAAGGTGCAAAGCGACCCTTGGGTCGAGCGCACTTTTCGTTTTTCCCTTAAATATAGTACTCCGCCGAATCCACCAACCCTGCACGCAAAGCATATTTCGTAGCCTCGTGCACGGTATTCACCCCCAGTTTACGGAAAATATTCTTGCGATGGGTATTGACGGTATGGAAACTGGAGAACCGCTTCTCGGCTATCTCCTTTGTCGTCAGCCCCAAGGCCACATCTTTCAATATCTCCGTTTCCGTGGGTGTCAGCTTCACCTCTTCCTCCACCCTGCTCTGCACAGGAGCCAGCAACAGTTCAGCCATTCTCTGACAGATATAGCGCTGATGCCTTTTCGCATATTGCAAACATTCCAGAATCTCCTGACTCGGCGATTCCTTCATCAAGATACTGAACCGAGGACTGATGGCAACGATACGACGAACGAAATCCACCGACAGCTCCATGCTGAACAGCACCCACTGTGCCAAAGGAAAACGCTGACACAGAATTTCCAACTCCTCCACATCGTTGATGTCAAAAAGGGTATAGTCCAATATGATGACGGCATCGGGATGCTCTTTCAGCTGTTCTATCATTTCCGTCTTGTCGTCCGCCTGTCGGCACGCTGTATCCGCCAATGTTTGGGCGAAATACGTCATGCCTGCCCTAGTTATGTCCTGTTTGTCTGCTAAAATGATATACATGATATCCTATTTTGCCGACAAAGGTACGAATAAGTGAGAGAAAATGCAAATGAATTTGCAATTTTCCGAACGAAAGTACCTAAGGAACAGATAATATAGGACATAAATGACTTAACCCCTCACCCTTCACTCTAGCAGGCTGAAATGCCGATGTACAAAGGAGTAGAGGTAAGTGTAGGGTAGCTCTAACCCCTCACTCACCCTTCACTCCACCTCTCACTCTGGCGTATTAAGTCTAACAATCGTTACTATTAATGCTGGCAATTGTTACTATTAATGCTGGCAATTGTTACTATTAATGCTAATCATCAGTCCGACGGGCACGGACTGCCAGTTCGCACACTACGGAATCAAAGTTCGCTCCCTACGGAATAACGAAGGACTACTAAGAAAGTATCTCCGCTCTCTAACGACTAAGCTTATCCGTTGACTCGTATTGAATAAGCGAGTGAGGGATAAAGTGTAGGGTGAGTGAGGGGTTAGAGCTACCCTACACTTACCTCTACTCCTTTGTACATCGGCATTTCTGCCTGCTAAAGTGAAGGGTGAGGGTCTTTTACTTTATTTCCCTATCTTCAGCTTTTGCGTATGGATATCGCCAGAGCCTCGCGTGTAGCTGTTGAGCTTAGTGACGTCACCACGTAGCGTGATATCGCCGGAGCCTAACAGGCGACAGTCGATAACACCACAGTTCTGCAGCGTGAGCACGATATCGCCGGAGCCCTTCAAGCCCACCTTGGTCTGGTTGACCTTCTGCACCTTGATCTTGATGTCGCCAGAACCTATCAAGTCTATATTGGCTGTCTGGGAGATGACTTTGTCGATAGTCAGGTCGCCACTGCCTACCACGCTGGTAGTGAGCTTGTCGCAGATGATGTCCGTGAAGACGATATCGCCGGAGCCTTTCAGCATGACGTCCAGATGGTCTGTGTCCAAATGGCTTTTACACTCGAAATCGCCACTGCCCAGCAGTTCGACGCCAATCAAATCGGGTGAAGTAACGAGAATGGTAACGTTCTGGTCCTTTATGCCACGCCACGACCACTTACGGCTCTTAATGCTGACTTCCAGCGTCTTTCCGTTCACATTGGTCTGTACGTTCTTGATGATATCCTTGGGAGCCTGGACCTCTACCTTGAACTGACTGCCTTGGGTGTACTTGATGGTGGGCGAACCTTTCAGGACTATCTTTTCGAAGCCAGAGAGACTACGCTGTTCGGACACTTTATTGTCGTTACCTGCCCAAACCAGCGTGGCAACCAACATCAGGACAACACATGCAAAAAAATACTTTTTCATACGCTTAATCATTTAAAGTTTCTACCCGTTAGACGGAAGTCAAGCTGAAAAAGTTGCAAGGAGGCATCATTTTTCACTATTCACTTTTCACTAGCGTAGCGCCCGCGAAGCGCTTTCACTCGACGGGTATCTCCACCCAGAACACAGAGCCTTTGCCTAAGGTGGACTGCACGCCGACCTTTCCGCCCAGACTCAAAGCCATGCTGCGACAGATGCTCAGCCCCAGACCCGTGCCAGGCACAAACTCGTCAACCTTCACGAAACGTTCGAAGAGGTGGTCGTCACAACAATCCTCGGGAATGCCCTTACCCGTATCCTTAACCCATATCCGTAACAGTTTATCCTGTTGTTCAAAGCCTAAGGTGATGGATCCCTCTGAGGTGAACTTGACGGCATTGTCCACATATTGGTTGAGAATCTCGCTGATACGATCCCTATCCGTGAATAATTGAGGTTTGTCGTCTGTTGGCGCTACTTGCAAACGGACGAGACTGCTGTCCACCTTCCCTGCATAGCGCATGACAACTTCCTCCAACAAGGGTTTCAGCTCGAACTGAGTCTTCCGGATGGTTTCTCCACCAGCCTCCAGTTTCGACATGTGAATCATATCGTCGAAGAGACGGAGCAAACGGGCATTGTTGTCTTTTATCAAGCCCAACAACTGCTGGCGCTCCTCTTCACTCTGCGTCAAAGGAAGAACCTCGCTGAACCCGACAATAGCATTGAGGGGAGTACGGACTTCATGACTGATATTGGCAAGGAAGGCCGATTTCAGACGATCGCTTTCCTCTGCATGCTTACGTGCATCTATCAAGGCACGCTCAAATTCCTTCTGCTTGTCTATTCGTCTGGAGGTTCCAACAATGGTCAGCGGTTTTCCTGTAAGGTCGCGCTTGTCTATGGTAGCATACGACTCCTCCCAATAGGTACGGTCGCTATGAGGGATTCTGACCTCGTACTGCAAATGAAAGTGCTCCGCTCGTCCTTCCAACAGTTCGGTCATGCTTTTCTTGATGGAATCCACATAAGCAGGATCCACCGTATTCAACAATGCAGAGAAACTGGTACCAGGAGGAACATCAACAGTATCGAAGGAGTCGCGGTAATCGCTCTCGACAGTAACAGTCTGTGTGGAAATATCCATTCGCCATACATTCAGTTTCATCGTTTTAAGCACCAACTCGTATTCTATCGTATGACGCTTGATTTTCGACAACTGGCGCAAATCGTCCTGCAGATGACGGCTCTGGCGCCGCTGGAAAAACAGCAAGGCAACAGCGGCTATCACAAAAGGAACGCCCACCACCCATGCCATCATGTCCAATCGCATAACGGAGCCCAAATCCATGAGGAACAATATGTTTAAACTGACCATCGGGTTAAGAATTACCTGAGTTGGATGGCAAAGTTACGCAAAAGATTTGGATTAACAAAAATAAATCGATATTTATTTTGTGTTTTGACGCGTTTGCATTAACTTTGCACCATATTTTATATATTTACATAATGACACAACAATTTGAAATCATCGCTAAGACCTTCATGGGCCTGGAGCCTGTCTTGGCGAAAGAACTGACGCAGTTGGGCGCAGACGACGTGCAGATTGGCCGTCGCATGGTATCGTTTAAAGGCGATAAGGAGTTATTGTATCGTGCAAACTTCCAACTGCACACTGCCATCCGCATACTGAAACCTATCAAACACTTTAAGGCTTTGTCGGCTGACGATGTTTACGAAGGCGTGAAAGACATCGACTGGACGACCTATATAGGACTGGACAAGACATTTGCCGTTGACGCGGTAGTCTTCTCTGAAGAGTTCCGCCACTCCAAGTTCGTAGCCTACAAGGTAAAGGACGCCATCGTCGATCAATTCAGGGAGAAAACAGGGCAAAGGCCCAATATCAGTGTGGCTAATCCGGACATCCGCCTGAACATCCATATAGCAGAAGACAAGTGTACCCTATCGCTTGACTCGAGCGGCGAGAGCCTGCACCGTCGCGGCTACAGGCAGGAATCGGTGGAAGCCCCCCTGAACGAGGTATTGGCTGCCGGTATGATTCTGATGACAGGCTGGAAGGGAGACACGGATTTCATTGACCCGATGTGTGGCAGCGGAACCCTGCTGATTGAGGCTGCCTTGATAGCCCACAACATGGCACCGGGCATCTTCCGCAAGGAATTTGCCTTTGAGAAATGGGCTGACTTCGACGCCGAGCTGTTTGACAAGATATACAACGACGACTCACACGAGCGGGAGTTCCATCACCACATCTACGGATATGATGTTGACATCAAAGCGGTTAATACGGCACGCCTCAACGTGAAGGCTGCCGGACTGACCAGCGACATCACGGTGGAAGAGGGTGACTTCAAGAACTTCACACAACCCAAGGAGAAAAGCATCATGGTAACGAACCCGCCCTATGGCGAGCGCATCTCCACCCCCGACCTGCTAGGCACTTACAAGATGATTGGCGAGCGACTAAAACACCAGTTTACGGGTAACGAGGCTTGGATTCTTTCTTACCGAGAGGAGTGTTTTGCCCAGATTGGCTTGAAGCCCAGCATCAAGATTCCCTTGTTCAACGGGTCACTGGAATGCGAGTTCCGCAAATACCAGATGTTCGACGGAAAGATGCGTGAGTTCCGCGAGGAAGGCGGTGTTGTCAAATCGGAGGAAGAGAAGCGCCAGATGGCTGAGAAGCGCCGCTTCAAGCAGAACCGTGAGTTCAAGAAGCGAATAGACGAGCAGGAAGAGAATGCTGAGGCTGACATTCGTTCGTTCAAGTTCCGCTCACTGGAAAAGAAGGACCAGAAGCATGTAAGAGACAACAAGGGTCCCAGGGAAGAACGCAATGCTAGAGGGCGTGAAAGAAGTGACAGAAGTGACAGGAGTGACAGTCGCAATAGTCGCAACAAGTTCGACCGCAACAACGGGAAAAGACCGTATAAGAACAATCGAGATTTTGGCAAAAAGAACAGGAGATTTAATGATGATGAAGATTAAGACATGGTGTTTCCTGACGCTGTTGATGCTTTTCCTGCCTATGAGTGCTCAGAAACTCTTCACCCTTGAAGACCTCAACTTCGGCGGTACCAACTACCGTAACATGCAACCACAGAACATGTGGCTGACATGGTGGGGCGACGAACTGATACAGACCGATGTGGAGGAGTGTTCCCTGATTGACAAGAAGACGGGCAAGAAAACACGCCTTTTCACGCTGGAGGAAGTGAACCAATGGACAGGAGCCGACGATGTCAAGTTTGTCCGACACCTGATGAACGCGACGTTCCCCTATGCCGACAAGCCTATTGTGGCATTGGGTAACAGGAAGGCATTTATCCTGGTCGATTTCAAGCAACACGAGATAGTATGGCAAGACAGCATCTCCGGACAGACTGCCAACGACTGGTGCGCCGCATCGAAGGCAACAGCCTATGTGGAAAACGACCAGTTGTACGTAGTGGACGCTGACGGCAAGAAGCGCCAGCTAACTACGGACGGCAGTCGTAACATCGTATATGGGCAAAGCGTCCACCGCAACGAGTTCGGCATCAGGAAAGGCACCTTCTGGAGCCCTGACGGACTGCGTCTGGCGTTCTACCGCATGGACCAAAGCATGGTGACTGACTATCCACAGGTGGACATCTTCCCCAGAGAGGCTACCCATGAGCCAGACAAATACCCTATGGCAGGCATGACGAGCCATGTGGTTACTGTGGGTGTCTATGATATCACTACAGAAAAGACGGTATATCTGCAGGCTGGCGACCCGACAGACCGTTATTTCACCAATATTGCATGGGCTCCCGACGGAAATACCATCTATATGTTTGAACTGAACCGCGACCAGAATGACTGTCGTCTGGTCAGCTACAATGCCACTACGGGTGAGAAAGTGAAAGAACTCTATCGCGAAACCAGCGACAAATACGTAGAACCGCTCGTTCCCATCCAGTTCCTGCCTTGGGACAACAGCCAGTTTATCATGCAGAGTCAGCGCGACGGCTATAACCACCTCTATATATATAATAAGGAGGGAAAGCTGATGAAGCAACTGACAAGCGGGAAATTTGTCATTCAAGACGTATTAGGCTTTAACACGCAGAAGAAGAGCATCATCGTCACTTCCAACGAAGCCAATCCCATACAGCACAACACGTACTCCATAGACGTGAAGAGTGGAAAGCGCACCCTACTGGACGACGGACAGGGCTCGCACCATGCTGTCGTATCGGAAAGCGGACAATGGTTCTACGACAAATACACAGAGCCTGACGTGCCCAGAAATATCGATATCGTACAGACGAAGACTGGAAAGAGCTTGCGTCTGATGACGAGCGAAGACCCTTGGAAAGACTATTCACAGCCCATTTTCGAATGTGGAATCATCAAGGCTGCCGACGGAGTGACGGACCTGTACTACCGCATGGTAAAGCCTGCAGACTTTGACCCGACGAAGAAATATCCCACCGTCATCTATGTCTATGGAGGGCCCCATGCCCATAACGTAGAGGCTTCCTGGCATTGGCATAGCCGCTCGTGGGAGACCTATATGGCACAGAAGGGATACATCCTGTTCATTCTGGACAACAGGGGCTCAGAGAGTCGGGGACGCGACTTCGAGCAGGCCACTTTCCGTCAGCTGGGACAGATAGAGATGCAGGACCAGATGAAAGGCGTTGACTATCTCCGTACCCTACCCTATGTCGATATGAACCGACTGGGTGTTCACGGATGGTCGTTTGGCGGATTTATGACGATCACCCTCATGCTGAACCACCCCGACGTCTTCAAGGTGGGTGTGGCTGGCGGACCCGTTATCGACTGGAAATGGTACGAGGTCATGTATGGAGAACGGTATATGGACACACCACAGACCAATCCGGAAGGCTATGCCAAGAGTTCACTCATCTCAAAAGCAAAGAACCTGAAAGGCAAGCTCCAGATTATCACAGGCTATAACGACAATACGGTGGTTCCCCAACACTGTCTGTCATTCCTCGACGCATGCATCAAAGCGGGCACCCAGCCCGACTTCTTTGCATATCCGGGCGAGGAGCACAACATGAGAGGACACGCCAGCGTGCATCTGCACGAGCGTATCACGCAGTATTTTGAAGACTATTTGAAGAGGTGAGAGGTATGAAAGAGGAACAGATATTAGTCCGCATCACAGGACAAGACCGCCCAGGACTGACAGCGTCCGTCATGGGTATTTTGGCAAAACACGACGCGCAGATTCTGGATATCGGCCAGGCAGACATCCATTCAACCCTTTCGCTGGGTATCCTCATCCGTATGGACGAGATGAAGTCGGGATTGGCCATGAAGGAGTTGCTCTTTAAAGCCACCGAGTTAGGAGTGAACATTTATTTCTCTCCCGTTAGCGACGAGGAGTATGAAGACTGGGTGGGACATCAGGGAAAGAACCGATATATCCTGATGGTGCTAGGCCGTCAGCTGGAGGCCCGTCAGATAGAAGCCGCCACCCGCATTCTGGCAGACCAGGGGTTGAACATCGACTCCATCTTGCGTCTGACTGGGCGTAAAAGCATTGTCAACCCAGGAAAACACGTGAGAGCCTGCATCCAGTTCTCGTTGCGTGGCGAACCCATGAACCGTCAGGAGATGCAGTCGAAACTGATGAAACTGTCGCAGGAAATGGAAATCGACTTTTCCTTCCAACGCGACGACATGTTCCGTCGTATGCGCCGACTCATCTGTTTTGATATGGATTCCACACTTATTCAGACGGAGTGTATCGACGAATTGGCAGAGCGCAACGGTGTGGGTGCCGAGGTGCGTGCCATTACGGAGAGTGCCATGCGTGGAGAGATAGACTTCAAAGAGAGTTTCACCCGCCGAGTTGCGTTGCTCAAGGGCTTGGATGTCAGCGTGATGCAGGATATTGCCGAGCACCTGCCCATCACCGAGGGAGTGGACCGACTGATGAACGTATTAAAGACCTGTGGTTACAAAATAGCTATTCTGAGTGGTGGATTTACCTATTTTGGCGAATACCTGCAACGCCGCTATGGCATTGACTATGTGTATGCCAATGAGTTGGAAATAGACGATAACGGCAAGTTGACAGGACGCTATGTCGGAGAAATCGTAGATGGTCACCGTAAAGCCGAACTGCTGAAACTCATTGCACAGGTTGAGAAGGTGAACCTGGCGCAAACCATTGCCGTAGGTGATGGCGCCAACGACCTTCCTATGATTTCTGAGGCGGGACTCGGCATTGCTTTCCACGCCAAGCCTCGTGTGGTGGCAAACGCCAAACAGAGTATCAACACCATCGGACTGGATGGTGTGCTATACTTCCTCGGATTCAAGGATTCGTATTTAGGAGAACAAGGAAAACTATAAGCGGGCAGAGCCCTAGTGAAACGCTTCGCTAGTGAAGAGTGAAGAATCAAAAGTGAAAAATTATAATAAAATGAAAATACTATTATTAGGAAGTGGCGGTCGTGAACACGCCTTAGCTTGGAAAATCGCCCAAAGCGAGAAATGTGAGAAACTGTATATTGCCCCAGGCAATGCGGGTACCAGCAACTGTGGCATCAACATTCCCATGAAGGCTGATGACTTCGAGGTCATCAAGCAATTCGTGGTGGCAGAGGGAATAGACATGGTGGTGGTAGGTCCTGAGGATCCTCTGGTAAAGGGCATCTACGACGACTTGAAAGCAGACGAGCGAACCAAGGACGTACCTGTAATTGGGCCCTCAAAGGCTGGAGCGGTACTGGAAGGTTCCAAGGATTTTGCCAAAGCATTTATGCAGCGTCACAACATCCCTACCGCACGCTATCAGACCTTCGACGGCGAACATCTTCAGGAGGGTCTGGCCTTCTTGGAAACACTCGAAGCACCGTATGTATTGAAGGCTGACGGCCTCTGTGCAGGAAAGGGCGTACTCATTCTCCCCACCCTTGAAGAAGCGAAGAAAGAGCTCAAGGAGATGCTCAGCGGCATGTTTGGCAATGCTTCCAGTCGCGTGGTTATCGAAGAGTTCATGAGCGGCATCGAATGCAGCGTCTTTGTACTTACTGACGGTCAGCACTACAAGATTCTGCCCGAAGCAAAAGACTACAAGCGCATTGGTGAACACGACACGGGTCTGAACACGGGCGGCATGGGAAGTGTCTCCCCCGTTCCCTTCGCCACGAAGGAGTGGATGAAGAAGGTGGAGGACCGTATTATCCGCCCCACGGTGGAGGGACTGGCCGCAGAGGGCATTGACTACAAGGGCTTTATCTTCTTCGGACTCATCAATCGTACGAATACACCTACTGGTGAACCTGAACCTTACGTCATCGAATACAACTGTCGCATGGGAGACCCAGAAACAGAGAGTGTGATGCTACGCCTTAAAAGCGATATCGTCGACCTCTTCGAGGGTGTTGCAGAAGGTAATCTCGACCAGCATAGCATAGAGTTTGACGAACGGGCCGCCGTCTGCGTGATGCTGGTTTCCGGCGGTTATCCCCAAGCATACCAAAAAGGCTATCCCATCAGTGGCATCGAGGATGTGGAAGGAAGCATCGTATTCCATGCCGGCACAGCCCTGAAAGAAGGGCTGGTGGTTACTGCCGGAGGACGCGTCATTGCTGTCTCCTCTTACGGCAAAGACAAGGCCGAGGCCCTTCGCAAATCTTTTGAGGAGGCCCAGAAAATCAAGTTTACCGACAAATATTTTCGTAGCGATATTGGCTCAGACCTGTAAATGCCACAATTATTTCAGAATAAGATATCAGGAAGCCGACTGACACTGCCTGTCACCTGCATTTATGCGCTAGTAATCTGGTTCCTAGGTGGTGTACTACAAGAGCAGTGGTGGTTGCAACTTGCTTGCTTCTTCATCACTGCCTACCTGATGACACAGCTTAACAGCATGAATTCACTTATTCGCATCTACTCCCGCCTCGTAAGTGTTTTCTTTCTCGCCTTGATATGTTGCGACTGTCATCTGTTCTCCTCCATCCGCGAGTCTGTATGCGTCCTGCTCTTCGTACTTTCCTATCTTATTCTGTTTACGGGCTATCAGGACAAGACATACTCTGGTATCGTTCTATATGGCTTTATGGCAATTGGGTTAGCCAGTATGCTCCATGTCCATATACTCTATTTGATTCCGCTATTCTGGCTGTTCATGAAATATAACCTCCTGATATTGTCCTGGCGCACATGGATTGCCTCCATTCTGGGCATGCTCACTCCTTACTGGTTTGCCGGATGTTGGTATCTCTATCGTGGAGAACACTGGGCACTGCTTGAACATTTCCAGCCATTAGTTACCTTTGGGCCTGTAGCCGATTACTCTGTCCTCACCCCAGGGCAAGTTTCGTTTTACATCCTGCTAATCGTGCTGGGAATCATAGGAACCATTCATTTCATGCACAAAAGTTACCTAGACAGTATCCGTGTGCGACTGCTCTATGCCGTTTTTATATGGACAGACCTCATAGTGGCCGTCTTACTGGCACTCCAGCCACAGCATTACGACTTGCTGATACGTTTGATGATTGTCAGCACCGCACCCCTGATTGCACATTTCTTTGCACTCACCTCTACGAAGATTACCAATGTGGCGTTTTACGCTACGCTTGTTGCCATTATGACCCTTACAGCCTATAATTTATGGACTACATCATAGAACTTCTGGTAAGTTTCGGCTATTGGGGAATGCTCATCGTAGCCTTTATTGCAGGCTCCTTCTTCCCCTTCAGCAGCGAAGCTGTCATGACAGGACTTCTTGCAGCTGGTCTGGATTCATGGGGACTCATCATCTACGGAACCATAGGGAACGTAGCCGGAGGTATGTTCAACTATTTCGTGGGCCGTATGGGTAAGCTCGAGTGGATTGAGAAGTACCTGCATGTCAAACAGAAGGACATGGACCGCGCCACCCGTTTCATGGCGGGACGAGGCGCTTGGATGGGATTCTTCGCTTTCGTACCGGTTTTAGGCAGTGCCATCACCATTGTCCTGGGACTCATGCGAGCTAACATTTCCATCTCCCTGACTAGTATAGCTATCGGCAAATTCCTACGTTACGTCCTATTAATTTACGGGGTTCAATTGTTAATATAGCATACGCGGAAGCAATTTTTTCACTTTTCACTCTTCACTTTTCACTTTATTTTATACCTTTGCAGGTTAGAACAGAATAAACATCAAATAAAAGGAATGAAAAAATTCAGACTTGTGGACAACATCATGGGCTGGCTGGCCTTTGCCATTGCTGCCATTGTATATTGCTCCACCATTGAACCGACAGCCTCTTTCTGGGACTGTCCGGAATTTATCTCTACAGGCTATAAGTTAGAAATTGGCCACCCACCCGGTGCCCCTTTCTTTATGCTTACTGCCAATCTTTTCTCGCAGTTTGCCTCTGACCCGAGCCAGGTGGCCTTGATGGTCAACATGATGAGTGCCTTGCTCTCTGCGGCAACCATTCTTTTCCTGTTCTGGACCGTCTCACACCTTGTCAGACGCCTATTAATCAAGGATTGGAGTGAGTTAACCTTGTCAAAGATGATTGCCATTGAGGCTTCAGCTATGGTGGGTGCCCTCATCTATACTTTCAGCGATACCTTCTGGTTCTCTGCTGTCGAGGGTGAGGTCTATGCCTACTCTTCGGCTTTCACTGCTGTCGTCTTCTGGCTCATTCTGAAATGGGAAGATCAGGCCGACCAGCCGCATGCCGACCGCTGGCTCGTATTGATTATGTACATGACGGGGCTTTCCATCGGTGTCCATCTGCTGAACTTGCTTTGTCTGCCAGCTATCGTACTGGTTTACTACTACCGCAAGTTCCCGACCGATGACCCCAAGCGCGACCTGAAAGGCTCGCTCTTCGCCCTTTTCCTGTCCGTTGTCATTCTGGCTGCCGTCCTTTATGGTGTCGTTCCCGGCATTGTACAGGTAGGCGGATGGTTTGAGCTGTTGTTTGTCAACATCCTCGGCATGCCGTTCAATACGGGCGAGATCGTGTATATCTTCCTGCTCATTGGCATCATGGTATGGGCCATCTGGGAAACACAGCGTGAAGGCAAGATGGTCAATGAGAAACGTCAGAACATTGCTTTCCTATTGGCTGTCGCCATGCTGGGCATCCCCTTCTACGGACATGGCTGGCGTGCTGCCATCATTGGCATCATCGTATTGATTGTCCTGTGGTTCGTACTGCAATATAAGAAGAAAGGTGTTGCCCCGGTTTCAGCCCGCATCAAGAACACCTCGCTTCTGTGCATGCTGATGCTGATGATTGGCTATTCTTCCTATGCACTGATTGTGATTCGTTCTGCAGCCAATCCGCCTATGGACCAGAACTCACCAGAGGACATCTTCACACTAGGAGAATATCTGGGACGCGAACAGTATGGTCAGCGCCCATTGCTCTATGGACCTGCATACACCTCTCAAGTTGCCTTGGAGAAGGATGGCGAGTATTGTCGTCCCGTGATGACAAATGGTGATCCTGTTTGGCAGCGTAAGGAAAAGGCTTCTCCCGACGAGAAAGATGAATATTTCGTAGTCCGCACCAAGGACGAATACAAATACGCCCAAAACATGCTCTTCCCCCGTATGTACAGTTCCAGTCACAGGGCTGCCTACGAGAGTTGGATGGGCGATATCAGCGGACATGAGGAGACCTTCGACCGTTGCGGCGAGATGGTTACCGTCAAGATGCCGTCACAGCTGGAGAACCTGCGCTTCTTCATCAGCTATCAGTGTAATTTCATGTACTGGCGCTACTTCATGTGGAACTTTGCAGGTCGCCAGAACGACTTACAAGGCAATGGCGAACTGGAGCATGGCAACTGGCTGAGTGGTTGGGACTGGCTTGACAACTGGCGTCTTGGCAACCAGGAGCATCTGCCTGATGAGTTGAAGAACAACAAGGGACATAACGTCTTCTATATGTTACCTCTCATCCTTGGACTCATCGGACTCTTCTGGCAATCGCTGGCCAAGCATCACGGAAACGCTAAGGACCAGACGGGCATCCGTCAGTTCTGGGTGGTTTTCTTCTTGTTCTTCATGACAGGACTAGCTATCGTTATCTATCTGAACCAGACACCTATGCAGCCTCGTGAGCGTGACTATGCCTATGCAGGTTCTTTCTATGCCTATGCTATCTGGTGTGGTATTGGCGTTGCAGCCATCATCAGCATACTGAGTGAAAGGTTAAAATTGAAAACGGAGAAAATGGGTACCGCCCTCACCGCTTTGGTTAGCATCGCCTGTCTTTGTGTGCCTATCCAAATGGCTTCACAGACTTGGGACGACCACGACCGATCGGGTCGTTACACCTGTCGTGACTTCGGACAGAACTATCTGATGACCTTACAGCAGGAAGGCAATCCTATTATCTATACGAATGGCGACAACGACACCTTCCCACTTTGGTATAACCAGGACGTAGAGGGAGTACGTACCGATGCCCGCGTCTGCAACCTCTCCTATCTGCAGACCGACTGGTATATCGACCAGATGCGTCGTCCTGCCTACGATTCACCATCCGTGCCCATCTCCTGGGAACGTATTGAGTATTGTGCCGGTACTAACGAGTATGTACGCATCGAGCCTGAGATGAAGAAAGCTGTCGAGGAACTCTACAAACAGAATCCCCAACAGGCACGCAAGCAGTTCGGTGAAGAACCTTTCGAACTGAAGAACATTCTGAAATACTGGGTTCGATCCAAGAACAGCGATTTGCACATGATACCTACCGATACGCTCTATATGACCATTGACAAGGAGGCTGTCCGCAAGAGTGGCATGATGATGGCCAGCGACTCTATCCCTGACCGTATGGTGATCTCGCTGAAAGGCAAGAATGCCCTTTACAAGGGTGACCTCATGATTCTGGAGATGTTGGCAGAGTGTAACTGGACACGTCCTATCTATGTAGCCATCTCCGTAGGTGAAGACAACTACATCAACCTGGGTGACAACACCATTACTGAAGGTCTGGCCTACCGCATCACACCGTTCACCACGAGTCGTGGCGGCAAGGCAGTTCCAGGAGTCAAGAACTTCGACACGGAGCGTACCTACGACAATGTGATGCACCGCTTCAAGTTTGGCGGACTCGACAAACCTGGTCTCTATCTTGACGAGACAGTCATGCGAATGTGCTATACCCACCGACGCACCATGGCGCGTCTGGCACTGGAACTGATAACAGAAGGTAAGGAAGAGAAAGCCAAGGAGGTCCTGAACTACACGGCTAAGATGATTCCTACCTACAATGTAGCCCACAACTATAGTTCAGGCTCACTGGATATGGCTCGCGCATGGGCTATGCTGGGACAAAAGAAGCAGGCATTAGACATCATCAACAGCCTTTGGAAGAACTCCGTACAGTATATGAAATGGTACTGCTCACTCTCTGGCTTCCGATTTGATTCTGCCAAGCAAGACTGTATGCTGCACTTCTATATACTACAGCAGTGCAATGCCGTAACACAGACCATCGATGAGAAGCTGTCCGACAAGCAATATGAAGAGCTGAGCATTTTGGGTACCATCTACCAGGAACGAGGCGGACAGCTGTTTGAAGAATAAGAACTAGTATAAAAGAGTAATAACAACCAGTAAAAAAGTCGAGCACCATGCTTATCGAGCAACCCTCCATATGGCTACGCTGGCTTTATCCTAAGGCACTTTGGCGCATGGACCGTCATGAGAAGGCCGTCTATCTGACCTTCGATGACGGGCCCATACCCGAGGCCACGCCTTATGTACTCGACATACTGGCAAAATACCATATCAAGGCGACCTTCTTCATGGTGGGCGACAACGTCCGCAAACATCCGGATATCTATGAGCGTGTGGTGGCCGAGGGTCATCGCATCGGCAACCACACCCATAATCATATTAGCGGTATCAAATACTCCATCCATGATTACAGCTACAATGTAGAAAAGGCTAATGCCTATCTCCACACCAATCTGGTGCGTCCGCCTCACGGATGGATGAGACTGGCCCAGTATGCATGGCTCTCGCGGAAATACAAGATAGTCATGTGGGACGTGGTAACCCGCGACTACTCCAAATGGATGACCGCTGCTAACGTCCTCTATAACGTGAAGCATTACACCCGCAATGGGTCCATCATCACCTTCCATGACTCTTTAAAAAGCATTGACAAATTGAAGACGGCCCTTCCCCAGGCCATAGAATGGCTTCAACAGCAGGGCTACCAGTTCAAGACCTTTGAATAGTTTCTTATATGAAACACCTCAGACTGACAGGACTTTTTCTCTCACTATTGCCCCTGTTGCTCAATGCCCAGACGGAGACTGGTCATCAGCACCTATCCGGGAATAAGGGATATGCTGACCCCACCCTTTTCGACAAGACACCGAGAGCAGACTCCATGACCTTTCACCTGCCAGCCTTTGGACCTTCTTTGACCACTCCCATAGTCGATTACAGCAAGCCCATGGACATCTCTATGCCTTCGCTGGCTGGTGGAGTATTCATCGGTCCTCTGTCCTTCGTAGGCACCACTCAGCATTATACAGGTTTGATGGATATAGCCTCTGGCGAGATAGCTCTTCGCCAACAAACGGGTCGCTGGCTATTCTCCGCATCAGCGATGGCCAACAAATACTGGATGCCCTGGCAACACAACCTGATAACCCAATATGGTGTTGGCGGATCGATAGGCTACCTAGTGAACAAAAGCATCTCCCTCCACGCCTTTGGACAATACTATGCCTCCAGCCCCACTCTTGGACCCGCCTTCTACCCTTATGTCAATACCACCACTTACGGAGGATATGCAGACATCCGTTTCAACAACACGTTTGGTAGCAAGGTGGGCGTTCAGCGTTTCCTGAACCCGATGACTGGCAAGTGGACTACCGAACCCATTGTCAACCCCTATATCAAGATTGGCAATTCCAAACTGGAATTCCCCATAGGCGGCATCCTCAAAACACTGGTCTGGGGCGACCGTGACAATCCGCTTAACTTCAACAACTCGCGTCCTTTTGCACCCCCATCCGGAGGAGGAGCAATGCCACGACCTGTTCAACGGCCGCGATGACACGTTACAACCAACACCAAAATTACACTCTAATTTAAGTAATGAGAAAAGTCAGAGAGATAAAGTCAACAGATATCTCCGGAATCATGCAGGTGATGGAGGCTGCGAAAGGAATTATGCGACAGTCTGGAAATATGCATCAATGGGGAGATGGCTACCCGTCTGAGACAGTTATCCTCAGCGATATGGGAAAGCATGGCGGCTTTGTCATCGAGGATGATAGTTGTATCGTTGCCTATTTTGCATTTCTTCCTTCTCCTGAGCCTACATACTCCAAGATATATGACGGTGAATGGATAGACGACACTCAGCCCTATCATGTCATTCATCGCATCGCTAGTTATCCAGAGGTTCACGGCATCTTCAACACCATCATGGACTTCTGCTTCTCGCATGATGCAAACATCCGCATTGATACCCATAGGGACAACCTGATTATGCAACATAACATCTTGAAGCACGGCTTTTCCTATTGTGGCATTATCCATCTTGCCAATGGAGACGAGCGTCTTGCCTATCAGAGATTAAATCTTATTCGTAGTGTCTGATTCTGACTTCTATCCCCTCACCTTGTAACTGTTCCGGGATGCTGCTGAGATCCGTTTGTCCGTAGTGATAAGGGAAAAGTACCTTGGGCTTTACCGTCTTGGCAGCCTTCACCAGTTGTTCTGGTTTCATCGTATAGGGCTGATTGCAAGGCAAGAAGGCGATGTCAATATCCTTGATAGCATCCATCTCCGGTATATCTTCCGTATCGCCTGCAATGTAGATGCGCAACCCGTCAAGGGTCAAGATATAGCCGTTGTCACGTCCCTTCGGATGGAACTGCAAATGTCCCTCCGTGGTATTATAGGCGGGTACGGCTTCAACCAAGAAGTCACCTGCTATCTGAAGCTTATTGCCGTTTGCCATTACTTGTCCATAGCCGAACATATCTGCACATCGTTTGTTGGTTATCAACTGAGTCTTGTCACCTGCCAGCAATTTGATAGCCTCCTTGTCAAAGTGATCGCCGTGCTCATGCGTCACGAAGATATAGTCAGCCTTAGGCATCGCACTATAGTCAATCGTCTTGTTGCCAAGTTTCCTCACAGGATCAATCTCTATCTCCTGCCCGTCATATTCGATGCGGATACTGGCATGCACCAAGGCGTGAAACTTCACCGTCTTTCCACTCTTGGTCTTGAACATATCCACCTCGTAAGTATCTGTTGTGACAGGCATCTTTGCTTCTTTCCAAGCTAAGATGCCTCCTTTCAGGTTCACACATTTGTAACCTTGCGCAGCTAATTTTCCTGCAGCATTAGCCGAGCGGCGTCCGCTTCTGCAATACACAGCTATCGTCTTGTCTATGGGAAGAGCCGCCTTAGCCTTCTCAATGAAGTTGTCTGGTGCCTGATCAATATTCAGACTCCCCTCAATGTGGCCTTCTTTGAACTCTTCGGCAGAACGGACATCCAACACCACGACGTTAGGATCGTTCATCAACACTGCAAATCCTTTCACGTCTGCATTTTCATAACTCGCCTGTGCACAGGCTGTATTCAGGCCTAAAGAGGCTAACAAACAGGCTATCACTTTTTTCATCTTCATTCTTTTTTTGTGTTAATTTAAGAAGTTACGAATAAATACAAAAAAACGCTAAGTGATTATTTCTACTTAGCGATTTCTTGAGTTGGGGTACCCGGACTCGAACCAGGAAAGGCAGGACCAGAATCTGCAGTGTTACCATTACACCATACCCCAATTTTTCAAAGAGCGGAAACGTTTTTATCGTTTTGCGGGTGCAAAGGTAGTGCATTTTTCTGAAACAACAAAAAAAAAAGGCATTTTTTTATAAAAAACCGCAAAATTTTCGTTATTCTTACCTTAATTACGATTATTCAGTGTACCTTTGTAGTTCAAATTCACATCTTTAATAATATTAATGGAACAAACAACAACACTCGTAGAAACAATCACAAGAGGGATACAGGAAAAGAAGGGGGTAAACATTGTAGTTGCCGACCTGAAAGGCATTGATGGAGCCATTTGTAACTATTTCATTATTTGTCAAGGTTCATCACCAGCCCAGGTAGAGGCTATCACCGAGTCTATAGGCGACTTTGCTCGCAACGAACTTGGTGAGAAACCATCGAAAGTGGCCGGTTTAGAAAATGCACAATGGGTAGCCATGGACTACGGTGACGTTTTGGTTCACGTATTCTTGCCCGACGTACGAGAATACTACGACCTGGAGCA
Organism: uncultured Prevotellaceae bacterium; assembly: GCA_902770635.1. Taxonomy (GTDB): domain Bacteria; phylum Bacteroidota; class Bacteroidia; order Bacteroidales; family Bacteroidaceae; genus Prevotella. The sequence continues at coordinate 55,888 of CACXTX010000013.1, forward strand.
CCTGTGGGACGACGCCACACTGACTCATATCCCCGACTTGGATTAACTTAACAAATAGGATTATTGCATGGACAATCAGCAACAAAATAACAAGAAACCTCAGATGAACATGCCCAAGTTCAACATGAACTGGATTTACGGCATTGTTCTCATCCTCCTTGTCACGCTCTATCTCACTACAGGCAAGGAGAATTCAAGCGTACACACAGAAACGAGTTATTCTGACTTCAAGACGATGGTCATGAAAGGCTATGCCGACAAGATTGTGGTCAACAAGTACAGCAATACCCTTCAGATGTATGTCAAACCCGAGCATATCCGTGACGTATTCCATCAGGGTGTCCAGCAGACAGGAAAGACACCCAGCGTCGCCGTGAACTTCGGTTCAGTGGACCAGGTGGAACAGTTTGTGAACCAAGCCCGTGAGGAGAAAAAGTTCTCAGGAAAATTCCAGTACGACAATTCTAAGGATAGCGAATTTTTCAACTCTTTGGTAATGAACATCCTTTTCTTTGCCGGTATCATCTTCGTCTGGATGTTCATTATGCGTCGCATGGGCGGAGGCGGTGGAGGCTTCGGCGGTAGTGGTATCTTCAATGTCGGCAAGTCTAAGGCCCAAATGTATGAAAAGGGTGGCGAGCTCGGCATCACCTTTAAGGATGTTGCTGGTCAAGCTGGTGCCAAACAGGAGATGCAGGAGATTGTAGATTTCCTGAAGAACCCGCAGAAATACACCGACCTGGGAGGTAAGATACCCAAGGGAGCCCTCCTTGTTGGTCCTCCAGGAACAGGTAAGACTCTTTTGGCCAAGGCCGTAGCCGGTGAGGCTGGCGTTCCTTTCTTCTCGATGTCAGGTTCTGACTTTGTCGAGATGTTCGTAGGTGTTGGTGCCAGCCGTGTTCGCGACCTGTTTGAGAAAGCCAAGTCCAAAGCACCCTGTATCATCTTCATTGATGAGATTGACGCCGTTGGTCGAGCCCGCAGCAAGAATCCAGCCATGGGTGGTAACGATGAACGCGAGAACACGTTGAATGCCCTCTTGACCGAGATGGACGGATTCGGTACGAACAGTGGCATCATCACACTGGCCGCCACCAACCGTGCCGACATGTTGGACTCTGCACTGATGCGTGCCGGTCGTTTCGACCGTCAGATACATGTTGACCTGCCCGACCTCAACGAACGAAGGGAGATTTTCGTTGTACACCTGAAGCCGCTGAAGTTGGACGAGAACCTCGACATCGACTTCCTGGCTCGTCAGACGCCCGGTTTCTCGGGTGCCGACATTGCCAACGTATGCAATGAGGCAGCCCTGATAGCCGCTCGCCATAACAGCGAGAAGGTAGGCAAACAAGATTTTCTGGATGCCGTTGACCGCATCATCGGAGGACTGGAGAAAAAGACCAAGGTGATGACCGAGGCTGAGAAGAGGTCTATCGCCATCCATGAGGCCGGACATGCCACCATTTCCTGGTTCACCGAGTTTGCCAACCCCCTGGTCAAAGTCAGCATCGTGCCTCGTGGTCGTGCCTTGGGTGCCGCCTGGTACCTGCCAGAGGAACGTGTCCTGCAAACCAAGGAGGCCATGCTTGACGAGATGTGTTCACTCCTTGGCGGCCGTGCTGCTGAAGAGTTGTTTATCGGTCATATTTCCACGGGAGCCATGAACGACCTGGAGCGCACCACCAAGCAGGCTTATGGCATGGTGGCCTTTGCAGGTATGAGTGAGAAACTGCCCAACCTGTGTTACTATAACCAGCAGGAGTATTCTTTCCAAAAGCCCTATTCTGAGAGCACAGCCAAACTGATGGACGAGGAGGTGCTGAAGATGGTCAACGAGCAGTACGAGCGTGCCAAGCAGATACTGACCGACCACAAGGACGGTCACGCCCAACTGGCTCAGTTGCTCGTGGAACGTGAGGTCATCTTTGCCGATGATGTAGAGAAGATTTTCGGCAAACGTCCTTGGACCAGTCGTGCAGAGGAGCTCATCGAGGCCCAGCAGCGTGCCGAGGCAGAGGCGATGGCTGAGCGCCGGGGCAAAGAGTTGGAAGCCGAAGCCCAAAAAGCCAAAGCACTAGAGGCCCAACCCAGTTCCGATCATCCTGACAACAAGGAGCATGCGGAAAACGACGAAACCAAATAACTAAAAATATGAAGAACTTTATTGTGCGTACCATCACAGGTATCATTTTCGTGGCAGCCATCGTGGCTTCTTTTCTCAGACCGGAAGCTATGGTACTCCTGTTCAGCATTGTCACCGGACTGACCATCTGGGAATTTACAGGATTGGTCAATGAACGGGAGAATGTGAATGTCAACCGTTTCATCTCCACCGTGGCCGGCGTCTATTTCTTCTTTGCCATGACCTATTTCTGTAGCGACCTTTATGGCGGTGCAGCCAAGTCGGTGGTCATCATCCCCTATCTGGTTACCATTCTCTACTTGTTGATTGCCGAGCTTTACCTGAAACATCCAGACCCCATTCAGGACTGGGCCTATACTATGCTGTCTCAGATGTACATAGCCCTTCCCTTCTCTATGCTGAATGTGCTGGCTTTTACCGCCACCAACAATGGTGTAGTAACGTTCAACACCCTGCTGCCCCTCTCCATCTTCGTTTTCCTTTGGGTCAACGACTCCGGAGCCTATTGCGTAGGCTCGCTGCTGGGACGGCATAAGCTGTTTCCACGCATCAGCCCAGGCAAGTCATGGGAAGGTTCTGTAGGTGGTGCTGTCTTCGTGTTAGCCGCAGCCTATGCCATCAGCTATTTCCTGGACGACCGTATGCTCACCCTCCCCCAGTGGTTAGGATTAGGACTGGTCGTTGTCGTCTTCGGCACCTGGGGCGACCTGATAGAGAGTCTTTTCAAGCGCACCTTAGGCATCAAGGACTCTGGCACAATCCTCCCCGGTCATGGCGGCATGCTCGACCGTTTCGACTCTTCCCTGCTCGCCATACCTGCAGCAGTGGTTTACCTGTACACACTGTCGCTATTCTAAGATGATAGACAGGGCCACCATCGACAAAATCATGGATGCCGTCAACATCGTAGATGTGGTCGGCGAGTTTGTTAACCTGCGCAAGGCGGGGGTTAACTACAAGGGACTATGCCCTTTCCATGACGACAAGACTCCTTCTTTCATGGTTTCTCCTGCCCGCCAGATCTGTAAGTGTTTCTCCTGTGGAGAAGGCGGCAATGCCGTCAACTTCCTCATGAAACATGAGCAGATTACCTATCCCGAGGCCCTGCGCTGGCTTGCCAAGAAATACAACATCGAGATTCAGGAGCGTGAACTCTCCGACGACGAGAAGCGTGAACAGTCGGAGCGCGAGTCGATGTTCATCGTCAATGAGTGGGCTCGCGACTATTTCCACGACATCCTGCAGAACGATGTTGACGGACAAGCTATCGGTAAGCAGTATTTCCGTAGCCGTGGCATCCGCGACGACATCATCAACAAGTTCCAACTCGGCTTTGCTCTCACCAAGCGCGACGCTATGTGCAATGAAGCAAAGCGCAAAGGCTACAAGGACGAGTTCCTGCTCAAAACGGGACTTGCCATCCAAAACGAGCGAGGCATCTACGACCGTTTTGCCGGTCGTGTCATCTTTCCCTGGCTCAATGTCAGCGGCAAGGTCGTTGCCTTTGGCGGTCGGAAGTTGGATGCCGCCACAAAGGGTGTCCAGCAGAAGTACGTCAACTCCCCCGACTCCGATATCTACCACAAGGAGCGCGAGCTCTATGGCATCTATCAGGCCAAGAAAGCCATTGTCAAGGAAGACTGCGTCTATATGGTAGAAGGCTATACCGACGTCATTGCCATGCACCAGTGCGGACTGGAGAACGTAGTGGCCAATTCGGGTACGGCACTCTCCAACCATCAAATAAAGCTCCTTCATCGCTTCACCCAGAACATCGTATTGCTTTATGACGGCGACGAGGCGGGCATCCATGCAGCCATGCGTGGAACCGACATGCTGCTGGCCGAGGGCATGAATGTCAAGGTGTTGCTATTGCCCGACGGCGACGACCCAGACTCTTTTGCCCGCAAGCACACCGCCCAACAGTTCAAGGAGTATATCGAGGTCCACCAGACCGACTTCATCCAGTTCAAGACCGAGCTGCTGCTGAAGGGTGTGAAAGACCCCATCAAGAAAGCCGAGGCCATCAACAACATCATCCGCAGCATTGCCGTCATACCAGACAGCATGGTACGCACCCAGTACATCAAAGACTGTTCGCAACGCCTGGATGTCAACGAGTCCACCCTGATTTCTCAAACCAACAAGTATATCGCCCAGGAACATGAGGAAGAGCGCAAGCGTCTCCACCGCGAACAAGACCAGGATTCCAGTACTGAGCCAACAGACACAGCAGCTTCTGCGGCCACTACGGCGGCACTCTCCAGCCTGTTTCCTCAGAACAAGGAGATAGAGCGCCTGCTGGTCCAAAACATCATCCGATACGGCGACCGTATTATCTACAGCGGACTGGAGACCGAAGACGGCAATACCATTGATCTCAACGTAGCCCAATACATCGACTACGACATGGCCAGCGACGGACTCTCGTTCAGCAACGACCTCTATAACCAAATCTTACGCGAAGCCGTCGATCACTCCACCGACGAGAACTTTAAGGCCGACCGATACTTCATGCAACACCCCGACCCGCACATCAGTCAGCTGGCTGCCACACTGGGCATAGAGACCCACCAGCTCAGCCGCAGTTTCGTGGTCAAGGACACCGAGGAACAGCTGCGTCAGCGTATCAACCACCTGATACTCGACTTCCGCATGGACATCGTCAACCAACATCTGAAAGACCTGCAACGCCAACTGAAAGAAGCCAAAAACGACATGAGTCGCATCAAGGAAATCATGCCCGACTACCAGGAAACCCAGAAGCGCCGCAATGAGCTGGCCCGCCAGATTGGTTCTGACGTCATCGTTTAATCTATGCATTACATATACATTATAGGAGTCGTCCTCTCGTGGATCATCATAGCCCTCACCCTCATCCACGTCGTCATGGACAACCGGCAGCCCGCCAAGACTATGGCGTGGGCGCTGATTATCCTTTTCGTACCCCTTATCGGCATCATCTTCTATTTTTTCTTCGGCGTCAACCACCGCAGAGAGCGGCTGGTCAGCCAACGATCCCTGGACCAGCTGTCCAAGCGCTCCATGCTTAACTTCGTGGAACAGCACGACCTTAAAGTCCCCGAGGCTCACAAGCAGATGGTGGACCTCTTTGTCAACCAGAGCCTCTCCCTGCCCTTCAAGGACAACCTCATAGACATTATGACCGACGGCTACGCCTTCTTCCCCTGTCTTCTCAACGACATAGCCCAGGCTAAGCACCATATCCACATCGATATGTATATCTTCGAGGACGACGCACTTGGCTACCTCATTTCCGACGCCTTGATTGCTAAGGCCCGTGAAGGCGTGGAAGTAAGAGTCATCTACGACGATGTAGGCTGTTGGAAGGTCAGCCACAGCTTCTTCGAACGCATGCGCATGGCAGGCATTGACGTAGCGCCCTTCCTGCCCGTCCACTTCCCTGTATTCACTAGCAAGGCCAACTATCGCAACCACCGAAAAATTATTGTCATCGACGGGCTCACTGGCTATATCGGCGGCATGAACATCGCCCTCCGCTATGTCAAAGGCACCGACCGCCAGCCCTGGCGCGACACCATGGTCCGGCTCACGGGCGGAGTGGTCTATGCCCTCCAGCGCTCCTTCCTCATTGACTGGTATTTTGTGGACCGCACCTTGATAACCAACCGCAGCTACTACCCTCCTCTACTCACCGAGAAGAGCAACGAGTGTCTGGCTCAGATAGTCACCAGCGACCCTCTATCTCCTTATCCTGAAATCATGCAGGGCATGGTCCGTTCCATTCTGGCAGCCCGTCGCTACATCTATATCGAGACCCCCTACTTCCTTCCCAACGACCCCGTACTCTTCGCTTTGAAGACTGCTGCCGTGGGAGGTGTTGACGTACGCATCATCTGTCCCCTGAACTCCGACGCGCGCTTTACCGAATGGGCTTCGCGCTCCTATCTCCGCGAGTTGTACAGGGCTGGTGCCCGCATCTATCTCTACCGGGCAGGATTCCTGCATTCCAAGCTGATGGTTTGCGACGACTCCCTGTCCACCTGTGGCTCTGCCAATGTCGATTTCCGGTCGTTTGAGAATAATTTCGAGGGTAATATTTTCCTCTACGACGAAGGCACGGCTTTACGCTTCAAGAAGGTGTTCCTTGACGACCAGGCGCAAAGCATCCCGCTGAGCGACTTGCCCCAGCGACTGCGTCCGAAGTTCCTGCCAAGATTGTGGGAAAGTCTTACCCGTCTGCTCTCTCCTTTGCTGTAAACAACGTAAAGTTCACGCTGCCATAGCTGCGGTGTTCCAGGAAATGAGGATGGTTGGAAAAGTCGTAGTCTTTGCCGTGCTCAAAAACAAACAGCCCCTCTTCCGTCAGCAACTGCCGCTCAAAGATAATATCGGGAATCTGCGGCAACTCCTTCAGCGCATAGGGTGGATCGGCAAAGATAAAGTCGTACTGCTGTTTACAGGACTTCAGGAAGCGGAACACGTCGCCGCGAATGGGCACACACTTGTCCGTATTCAGTTTCTTCAGACACTCCTGTATGAACCGGTGGTGGTCACGGTCCATTTCCACGCTCACCACCTGCTTGCAACCCCTCGAAACCAGTTCCAGCGAGATGCTGCCCGTCCCCGAGAAGAGGTCCAACGCCTGGGCATCTTCAAAATCCACATACTGCATCAGCACATTGAAGATGTTCTCCTTGGCAAAGTCCGTAGTGGGCCTTGCCTTGAACGTCCGAGGAATATCGAAATGCCTGCCTTTATAAATACCTGTGATGATTCTCATTATCAACTATCCGCTCGACCTTTGGTCGCTTTGTACCTTTAGGTCAAAGAATTATCAATTATCAATTATCAATTAGCGCAGCGCTACAGTCCTTTCACATACAGCACCGTCAGGTCGTAGGGTATGCCTGGTATCTGAGCTACCGCTGCACGGTTGAACTCGCCTGCGGGGTTCACCACAAACACGCGCTTGACATATTTCTCCAACTCCTCCTTCATCCGGTCGCGCTCCACGATGTCACCCGTCAGGAACAACTCGTCGTGTTCCGGTGCCAAGCCCAGTTGCTGCCACGCTGCCAGAATGAAGTAGAGGGAATCTTCGAGCGTACTCACCGTAAAGGTGTTACAGAACTTAAAGCGATTCTGTGCAAAGCTGAACACCTCCAACTGGCGTTCATGGAAATAGCAGTACAACTTGCTGTGCGCACCCGTATAACTCCGTTGGTTCAGGTGGTTCCACACAGGAGCCACCACTGGTATGAAGCGTACGTTCTCCCACTCGTCGGTAATCACCGTAAACAGGTCTTTGTTCACGGAGAACACCGCCACACACTTCAACTCTGCCAACACGGTGTACATCACCTTCTGTTGCAACGTGTTGGTAAAACAGTGATGATAGTAGGTCTCGGCATCCTCCTCCTTAAACTCGTCCGTCGGCACCTGCAATACCGGCGAGTCCACCATCACCAGCACCCTGCCATACCGTTCGCTCAGCAAGGGCACCGTGCGTAGTGCCTCACGCAGATTGGCAGCCAACGATATGCTGCTTTTCAGCTGATAGGGTTCATACACCACCTGCGTCCCGTCCGTCGTCGAGAACGACAGACTGTTACGGCTTATCCTTATTACCAGTCGGCGTGTCGAGTTCGTTGCATTTTGTGTCATGTGCCTTACCTGTATCTATGTTTACCCTACAATACTCATCACACAAAGCACTGCCAGTGCCAGCGCCACGAGAGCGAGGATGATGTTTGTCTTACTATTACTTGTCATTACGCGTGCAAAGGTACGATTAAGTGAGCAGAAAACCAAAAGAATTTTGAGTTTTCTCGAGCGTGAGTACCATAGACCGAAGGTCAGAGGTACGATTAAGTGAGCAGAAAACCAAAAGAATTCCACCTATTTCTTGCTTTTTTCGGAAATAATCCATATCTTTGCCTGCGTAAAGAGCAATTATAATATTGACAATGCCTAAGATACTGCTGTATATCACTGCAAAAATAATCTGGCAATTTCTGTTCTGGAACACAGATTATAATGAGAATCGTGCCCATGTGCATGTTGGTAAACGCGGAACTGAGCATTTGTGTAAGATATGGTTAGAACCTGTGGTTGAGTTAGCTCAAAAAGGTGACTTGACAGACTCTCAAGCAAAAGAAGTACTGGCTGTCGCAAGCGAATACCGGGAAAAGCTAATCCTACAATGGAATCTTTTCAAACAAGGGAAACGCATCAGGATGATAACGGTAAAGAAAACTAAAAAGAAATAGAGATGTACAAGAAAGAAGGATATTGGGATGTGAAGCCAAAGATCAAAAGGTTATCATTTCCTAAACGTGGAAAATTTCAGGTGGACTTGCAAGACGGACGTTCTGTAACGATGCCCATTTCTGCTTTCCCGTCTTTGAAAAAGGTACCTGCCAAAGAACGTGAGCACTGGTATCTCATGGGTGGAGGCGTAACGTGGGATTCCTGTTCTGAGGTTATCCATATTGAGCAAATTTTGGGCAACTACCAGAATTATGCCCACGAAAATGCATGAAATATTATTTAATTGTAGAACAGAATAAAAACTTTGATTGCCTTTGGGTGAGAGAAAGATAAATAACATCACATCAGAATAGACACAAATCAGGTGGGAATCAAAAGATTTCCACCTTTTTCTTGCTTTTTCGGATTGTGAAACAAGTATTGTGAAGTTCCTATTGTTTTGTTTTAATGGATTTTCTTTTTATGACTGAGTGAAACAGGTACTGTTTCACTCATGCTCAAAAAAAAGGAATAACCGATGCCATAGGGACGAGTGACTTACATCCGATGTAGGAAACCGAGATGGTGTCTCCGAAAGTATTTACAATTTCTCCGAAAGTAATTTCAAATACTCCAAGAGTAATATCTAATACTCCGAAAGTAACGAAAATTACTATCGGAGAATTAGGAATTGCTATTTTACCCTCCCTTCCTCCCGTCACCCCTCTCAAATGCCGATGTACAGGGCGTTTGAGGCACGGGAGGGAGAATGATTGTCCCTCCCGTTACCC
>CACXTX010000014.1:0-36472 GCA_902770635.1 uncultured Prevotellaceae bacterium
TATTTCAGACGTGAAGAGGATGCCCTATCTATTCTTTCTCACACAGTATTCCATCCGGACAAACAAGCCAAGTACGAGATATGGGATGAAGAAGACTTCGCATCTAAGAAATTATCATCAGGACTCTTATCGGAACTCCAGAAAAAATCTGAATGAAAATCTTGCACTTTTCAGATACTCATGGCTTACACCGCAGAATCAAAGATATGCCAGAGGCTGATGTCATCATTCATAGTGGTGACATCAGTCATAATGGCACTGAAGAAGAGGTGCTTGATTTCCTGAATTGGTTCATAGAACTGCCGTATAAGCACAAGATATTTGTCACGGGCAATCATGATTTGTGTTTATGGGATGCTGAGGGGATAGAGGATTTGCCTGAGAACGTTCACTTCCTTCAGGATTGTGGCGTGGAGATTGAGGGTGTTAAGTTCTTCGGTATAGCATACAATCACTCTGAAGAGTTAATTCCATTAGGAACAGATATAGTTGTTACACATGAGCCACCAGTGATGATACTTGACCAATCGATTGGTATTCATTGGGGTAACGCTCCATTACGTAACAGAGTAATGGATGTAAAACCACGATACCACCTTTTTGGACATGCTCATCAAGACTATGGTATCGTAAAACAGGACGGCATTGTCTTTTCAAATGCCGCCCTGCTCGATGACATGAATAGATTGGTCAGGAAGCCTCGCCTATTTATGCTTTGAATGTTTGTGCTCGTATTATTCTATCATTTCCTATTTTGTGAACTTGATTTCTCCATGTTCCCCATAAACATAGGTGGTTCCGCCCTGTTTCACCGTAACAGTATTTGACGTATAGCCGACAAGATTCCCAGTTTTGTTGAACATAAAACTGCCAGTCTCACTGTACACACAAACATTTGTTCCTTGTTGTTTTGCCATTCCTATCATACTTCTCTACACTAAGTCCGTGTCGTGCGCAACTTCTAAGTTTAATACCAAATAGTGGTCGTATAACCTAATACGAAAAACTTTTGTTATACTGGCATTGTTATCGTACACGGAAAGCGTATTTAAGAATCTTTAAGATAAAGACACTGAGACTGGCCCTTGTTTCACACAGTTATAAAAAAGAAAATCCATTAAAACATATAACCATATAACCCAAGGGGTGTGTAATGTTGATGTAAGGGGGGGGGAATGGAGTTATAACAGACGGTTCTTATCCTAATTGGTCTGCAAACATTCTAATATTGCATATAGTCAACTTGGGCCACTCTATTTTTTTTAGGACATCGAAATGTTTATCATTGGTCACTATGAGTTCAGCATCTGCAGCAATAGCACAGTCCACAAATTTGTTATCATCAGGATCTTTAGTAATCAGGCCGAAATGATAATAGGAATCTTGAAAATATGTTGTACTCAATCTGGCTATTGCCTCCACTACGCCATGTGCGATTTCGCTAGTCGTTTTCTTCGAAAGAATTTCCTCATATTCATTGAGAATTTCCGTGTTAACACATAGCTGGATATTACCATCCATAACATTTGACCATACCTTGTGATATGGGCTACTTGTGGGAAGCGACTGCAAAAGGCAGTTTGTATCAAGAACGATTCTTCTCATAACGATATGGAGTACGCATGTGTTCTTCACCCCATTTCTCAATGGTGTCGTTATTGATAACACCCTCGTCCCACAAAGCATCAATAGCTTTTTGGGCTTTCTTTGCGAAAAAATGAGCCAGCATATCTCTGAACTCTTTCAATTCTAATTCAGAGTTTATGCTGTTAATCGCATTCATAAATTCCATTTGGGCTATCTGATTGTACGACATATTCTTTCTATTAAGCAAATCTGCTGCAAAGATATGGATTATTTCCGAGAAAAGCAAGAAAAAGGTGGAAATCTTTTGATTCCCACCCGTAAAGACGCAGGAACTGCACCTGTTTCACACAGTCATAAAAAGAAAATCCATTAAAACATATAACCATATAACCCAAGGGGTGTGAAATGTTGATGTAAGGGGTTTGAATTAAGGGGTATAAATCAATTAGAGTCCAACATGAGTTGAACATGACCTCAACATGAGTTGAACATGAGTTGAACATGACCTCAACATGAGTTGAACATGAGTTAAACATGACCTCAACATGAGAATAACATGAGATTTCTAGAAAAAATTATTATGACGCAATATCATATAGAGATACTCTGGTGGGTATTTCCACCCATACCGATATCTTGTTGACATAATGCTACAACGAATCAATCTTTATAGCGTACTTCCGTTGTCAATAGCCTTGTACCACCTTGGCACAGTTCTGGAGTGTTGATACGGATGTCACAGTCAACTACAAAGATTGTGTCTGACTTATTTGAACGGATAACGTTCTCATCATGCATATCGCTTAGATAGATGTCAGGTGTGGCATAGGTCCAGTTTCGAGGATTTTTTAGTTCAAAGCCCATTTCTTTCATATAGCCAGCAATCTCATCATCACTTACAGGCTGACCATCAATAAATGGTTGCTCTGCAATAATTTTAAAATCACCACGTTTGTCACGTCCAAAGCCAAGTAAGGTAAGTCTTGTTTCAGGGAAATAGGTATTGTGAAGGGGTCGCCGAATGCTGCTTGATTCTCTGAATCTGAGCCAGCTTCTGCTCCCGCGAGCAGGGATGCAATGACATTTGTTGTACCTCCCGCTGAGCAGCCATACTGTTCTTGCGGTGAAAATCGTTGATAAACCAACTTTCCGCTAATGAATTGTTCTGCATAACCATCCAGTTTGAGCAGACATTTCGGTGTAAAACCTTCGTCAATAATTGCACGTATAGATGCCCAAAAGTCTGCGTTGTTCATTATTCGTTTTTCAAATTATAGTTTTTTTCGTATGCAAATATAGACATTTATCTCGAAAAAAGCAAGAAAAAGGTGGAAATCTTTTGATTCCCACCCGTAAAGTATTATACCACGCCGAAATGATGGAGGGCATTGAGAATGCCGTCCTCATCGACGGAAGTGGTGATGTAGTCGGCCTGTTGTTTTAACGCATCAATGGCATTACCCATCGCAACGCCAATGCCTGCCTGCAGAATCATGGAGGTGTCGTTGCCTCCGTCGCCAAAGGCGATGGTGTGATTGGGGTCAAAACCTTCATGACGAGCCATTGCTTGGATACCCTTGCCCTTGTCGGCCCCATTGGCTGTAATGTCGGTAAACTCTGGATGCCAGCGACCTGAGACACACTGGGGCATACGAGCCAGCAACTGGGGCTCGTAGTCGGCAGGGAAGAAGGGCGTCAGCTGGAGAATATCCTGTTGCAGGACTTCATCCAAAGGCGAGGCCTTGTCGAGGTTCTTGACAGCCAGCATCTGTCGGAATATGCGGTCCACATCGCCTTTTGGGTCGAGCACAGCTACCTTCTTACGGCCTACGACTATCAAGCTGTAGCCTTTCTCCTGGGCATCGTTCACACAAGTCATAACGTCCTGCATGGGGATGGGCTGACAGCAAACCAGTTGGTCACCCACATAGCACAAAGCTCCGTTGGTGGTGATATAGCCGTCGATGAGGTGCTCGATAGCACCCAGGTTGGTGAGGATAACCGGAGGACGGCCCGTAGCAATATAGACCCGCGAGCCATTGGCCTTGGCCTGTGTGAGTGCAAAGATGGTGGAAGCCGGAATCTCGTGGGTCTTGAAACTGACGAGCGTTCCGTCGATATCGAAAAACAATGCGTATTTCTGTGTCTCTTCTTGTTTCATGGTGCAAAGGTAGCAAATAATTCCGAACTCACCAAATATCGGTTAGTTATGCAAGAATGATGCACGTTTGCATTTTTTAAATAGGAGAAGCTTGGGTATCTGCCATATTCTTTGTAATTTTGCAGGTCGGAATGCAATCAAATTTACATCATAATATATGAACAAGAAACTCAAGAAGGTACTCGTACTTGGATCGGGTGCCCTGAAAATCGGACAGGCAGGCGAGTTTGACTACTCTGGCTCACAGGCACTGAAGGCATTGCGCGAGGAGGGTATCTCCTCGGTGTTAGTAAACCCCAACATTGCTACCATTCAGACCTCTGAAGGTATTGCCGACAAGGTCTATTTCCAACCTGTAACCACCCACTTCGTAACCGAAATCATCAAGAAGGAGCGTCCCGACGGCATTCTGCTGGCATTCGGAGGACAGACCGCACTGAACTGTGGCACGGAACTGTATCAGACAGGTGTGCTGAAGGAGTATGGCGTAGAGGTGCTTGGAACCTCGGTAGAAGCCATCATGAACACTGAGGACCGCGACCTGTTTGTGAAGAAGCTGGACGAGATCAGCCTGAAGACTCCCGTAAGCCACGCTGTGGAGAACATGGACGACGCGCTGAAGGCAGCCCACGAGATAGGTTTCCCCATCATGATTCGCTCGGCATACGCACTGGGCGGACTGGGTTCCGGCATCTGTCCTGACGAGAAAGCTTTCTGCGAGTTGGCTGAAAGTGCCTTCACCTTTGCCCCACAGATTCTGGTAGAAGAGAGTTTGAAAGGATGGAAGGAGATTGAGTTTGAGTGCATCCGCGACGCCAACGACCATTGTTTCACGGTGGCTTCGATGGAAAACTTCGACCCGCTGGGCATCCATACGGGCGAGAGTATCGTAGTAGCTCCCACTTGTTCGCTGACACCTGAGCAAGTGAAGATGTTGCAGGATATCACCATCCGCTGTGTGCGCCATCTGAACATTGTGGGTGAGTGTAACATCCAGTTCGCCTTCAACGCACAGACCAACGACTATCGTATTATTGAGATAAATGCTCGCTTGAGCCGTTCCTCTGCATTAGCCTCAAAAGCAACGGGCTATCCACTCGCCTTCGTAGCCGCCAAGATAGCACTGGGATACACCCTCGACCAGATTGGTGAGATGGGTACAACCTCGTCTGCCTACGTGGCTCCACAGCTGGACTATATGATTTGTAAGATTCCCCGTTGGGACTTGACAAAGTTTGCCGGTGTGAGCCGCCTGATAGGCTCGTCGATGAAGTCGGTAGGCGAAATCATGTCTATCGGACGAAGCTTCGAGGAGATGATCCAAAAGGGTCTGCGCATGATTGGTCAGGGCATGCACGGCTTCGTGGGCAACGACCATACCAAGTTCGACAACCTGGACGACGCACTGGCTAACCCCACCGACCTGCGCATCTTTGCCATTGCACAGGCTTTAGAAGAGGGTTATACCGTAGAGCGCATCGAGCAGCTGACCAAGATTGACGTGTGGTTCCTGGAGCGTCTGAAGCACATCGTCGATCTGAAGCATGAGTTGCAGAAATACAACAAGATGGAAGAGCTGCCCGACGAGCTGCTGTTGGAGGTGAAGCGTTGTGGATTTAGTGACTTCCAGATTGCCCGCTTCGTGCTGAAGCCTCAACAGACCAATATGGAGAAGGAAAACCTGGCTGTTCGCCGCTATCGTAAGGAGCGTGGCATTATGCCGAGCGTAAAGCGCATCCCGACGGTTGCCTCAGAACATCCGGAGCTGACCAACTACCTCTATTTCACGTACACGCACACGCCCGCGTTCGGAAATCCTGAGGGTGAGCAGTATAAGGCCAAGCACGACATAGACTACTACCAGAACGAGAAATCGGTAGTGGTACTGGGTTCAGGTGCCTATCGCATCGGTTCCAGCGTAGAGTTCGACTGGTGCTCGGTGAATGCCATCAATACGGCACGCAAACTGGGCTACAAGAGCATTATGATTAACTATAACCCTGAGACGGTATCGACGGACTACGACATGTGCGACCGCCTGTACTTCGACGAGTTGTCACTGGAGCGTGTACTGGACGTCATTGACCTGGAGTCGCCTCGTGGTGTCATTGTCTCAGTGGGTGGTCAGATTCCTAACAACCTGGCCATGAAGCTGCACCGTCAGGGTGTTCCCGTACTGGGAACCTCGCCTGTTGACATCGACCGTGCAGAGAACCGCGACAAGTTCTCGGCGATGCTCGACAAGCTAGGCATCGACCAGCCTGCATGGCGCGCGCTGACGAGCTTTGACGATGTGAAGCAGTTTGTAGAACAGGTAGGCTATCCCGTTCTGGTGCGTCCTTCCTACGTGCTGTCGGGTGCTGCCATGAACGTTTGCTATGACGACGAGGAACTGCACCGCTTCCTCTCTATGGCTACCGAGGTGTCGAAGGAGTTCCCAGTAGTGGTTTCGAAGTTCATGACCGAGACCAAGGAGATTGAGTTTGACGCTGTTGCCGACAAGGGCGAGGTGGTGGAATATGCCATCTCAGAGCACGTAGAGTATGCTGGTGTTCACTCTGGCGACGCCACCATGGTGTTCCCTGCCCAGCACATCTACTTCTCTACCGTTCGTCAGATCAAGAAGATTGCCTATAAGATTGCGAAGGAGCTGAACATATCAGGTCCGTTCAACATCCAGTTCCTGGCAAAGAACCGCGAGGTGAAGGTTATCGAGTGTAACCTGCGTGCCTCTCGTTCGTTCCCCTTCGTATCGAAGATACTGAAGCGCAACTTCATCGAGACAGCTACGAAGATTATGCTGGATGCCCCCTACTCTCGCCCAGACAAGTCGGAGTTCGATATCGACCGCATTGGCGTAAAGGCCAGCCAGTTCTCGTTTGCACGTCTGCAGAATGCCGACCCCGTACTGGGCGTTGACATGAGCTCTACCGGTGAGGTTGGCTGCTTGGGCGACGACCTGAACGAAGCAATGCTGAACGCCCTGATTGCCACAGGATACCGTCTGCCCCAAAAGGGTGCCAACATACTGATTTCTTCTGGTGCAGCCAAAGGCAAGGTTAGTCTGTTGGAGCCCGCCAAGGAACTAATTAAGAAGGGTTACAAGGTATATGCCACAGGTGGTACGGCCAAGTTCTTCAACGACAATGGCGTAGAAGCAAAAGCCGTCTGCTGGCCTGATGAAGAGGGAGCCAACAATGTGATGGACATGATTGCCCAACACGAGTTCGCACTCATCGTGAATGTGCCAAAGAACCACACGAAGCGTGAGCTGACCAATGGCTATCGCATCCGTCGTGGAGCCATTGACCACAATATTCCACTGATGACCAACGTACGTCTGGCCAAGGCCTTCATCGAGGCGTTCACCGCACTCAGCGAGAACGATATCAAGATTAAGTCTTGGCAGGAATACAACGCGTAAAGATGGTTATTGGTTAATGGTTATTGGTTAATGGTTAACGGAAAGAAAGGGCTGGTATTAGAAGGTGGCGCCATGCGTGGACTGTGGACGGCTGGCGTGACAGATGTGATGATGGAACATGACATCTGGCCTGACGGACTCATTGGCGTATCGGCGGGTGCGGCATTCGGTTGCAACTATAAGTCGCGCCAGATAGGTCGTGCCATCCGCTATAACACCCGTTTTGCCAAGGATGCCAGGTACAGTGGCATGAGGTCATTGTTGCTTTCTGGCGACTACTTCAATGCGAAGTTTGGCTATCACGTGGTGCCCTACCAGTACGACATCTTTGACACTCATGCTTTTGAAGAGAACCCTTTGGAATTCACCGTGGTGTGTACCGATGTGGAAACAGGAAAACCCGTATATCACAAGATGGACCACGTAGATTATAACGAGTTGGAGTGGTTGCGTGCCTCTGCATCCATGCCGCTGGCTTCGAAGGTGGTGAAAGTACAGGGGCACAAGCTACTGGACGGAGGTGTGGCTGATTCCATACCGCTACAGTATTATGAAAGCATCGGATATAAAAAGAATGTGGTCATTCTGACGCAACCGTTAGGTTACCAGAAAGAGCACAACAAGCTGATGCCGCTGATGCGCCTTGCACTACATCGCTACCCCCACTTCCTAAAGGCTCTGGACGAACGCCACCATATGTACAACTACCAACTGGAATATGTGGCGAATGCAGAGCGACTGGGGCGTTGTCTGGTCATCCGTCCTGACGAGAAGATACCTATCGGACACATCTCGCACGATGCACAGCAGATGCAACTTGTCTATGAAATGGGGCGTAAGGTGGGCAAACGCTACATGGAGCGCATCAAAGCCTTTTATAATGCATAATTCATAATGCATAATGCATAATTCATAATTGAAATGAGAATAGACATCATCACCGTACTGCCCGAAATGCTGGAGGGCTTTGTACACGAATCGATACTGGCACGAGCCGAGAAAAAAGGACTGGCGGAGATACGCCTCCATAACCTGCGCGACTATACGCTAGACAAATGGCGCCGTGTGGACGACTACCCCTATGGAGGCTCGGCAGGCATGGTGATGCAATGTGAGCCCATAGACCGTTGTATCACGGCGCTGAAGGCAGAGCGCGACTACGACGAGGTGATCTTTACGTCGCCCGATGGGGAGCGCTTCGACCAGCACATGGCGAACGAACTGTCGTTGAAGGGTAACCTGATTATCCTGGCAGGTCACTATAAGGGTATTGACCAGCGGGTGCGCGACCATCTGATTACCAAGGAGATATCCATTGGCGACTTTGTGCTGACGGGTGGTGAACTGGTGGCTGCCATGATAGCCGATGCCATTGTGCGCGTGGTACCAGGAGTCATCGGAGACGAACAGAGTGCCCTATCGGACTGTTTCCAAGACGACCTGCTAGCAGCACCCATCTATACTCGTCCTGCCGACTATAAAGGTTGGAAGGTTCCCGACATCCTGCTCAGCGGCAACGAGGCTAAGGTCAGGGAGTGGGAACTGGAACAGGCTATGGAGCGCACCCGTAAGTTGCGTCCTGACCTGTTGAAAGATGAAGAAAATGAGATAATGAGATAATAACAATATAAAAAACATGTTTACAAAAGAGACTTATATACGGCGACGTTCCGAACTGAAAAAACTGGTAAGAAAAGGAGTAATTGTGCTCTTTGGCAACAACGAAGCTCCTTGCAACTACCCTGCCAACTGCTACGCTCCTATGCGTCAGGATTCCACTTTCCTCTATTATTTCGGACAGCATCGTGACGGACTGGTGGGTGTCATTGACATCGACAACGACGAAGAATGGATGTTCGGTGATGATATCGATGTGGAGGATATCGTATGGATGGGCTTCACACCTTCTGTAGCAGATCTGGCTGCTGAGGTAGGCATCAGCAAGACTGCCCCGATGTCACAGCTTACTTCCTACATCTCACATCAGACATCAAACATCCACTTCCTGCCCCCATATCGTTTCGACACAAAGATTCAGATTATGGACCTGTTGGGCATTCATCCGTCAAAACAGAAGGAGGCAGCATCAGTCACTCTAATTCAAGCAGTTGTAAAGATGCGCTCTACCAAAGAAGCACAAGAAATAGAAGCTATTGACCGTGCTTGTGATGTGGGTTATGCCATGCATACCACTGCCCAATTACTGATTAAACCAGGAGTGACAGAACGCTTCATTGGCGGACAAGTTGATGGTATTGCCCGTTCGTTGGCTGACCAAGTAAGCTTTGCTACCATTTTCAGTCAACATGGTGAGATTATGCACGGCAATCCATCGGCAAACAAACTGGAGGATGGGAGACTGGTGTTGTGTGATGCCGGCTGCGAACTGGACGACTACTGTTCCGACCATACCCGCACGATGCCTGTCAATGGCAAGTTCTCCCAGCGTCAGCTGGAAATCTACAGCATCGTGGAAGCATGTCACGACTACGTGTTAGAAGTTGCCAAACCCGGTGTGAAATATTTTGACGTACACATGGCCGTTTGTCGGATGATGACGGAACGTCTGAAGGAGCTGGGACTGATGAAGGGAGATACAGAAGAGGCTGTAAGAGCCGGTGCCCATGCCATGTTCCTGCCTCACGGACTGGGACACATGATGGGTATGGACGTTCACGACATGGAAGGACTGGGACAGATTCATGTAGGCTTTGACGAGGAGACACGTCCCAATCTGGAACAGTTTGGTACCAATTGCCTGCGTATGGGTCGCAGGCTACAGGAAGGCTTCGTCGTTACTGACGAGCCAGGCATCTACTTTATCCCAGCTCTCATTGACGAATGGAAGGCATCAGGACACTGCAAGGAGTTCTTGAACTTCGACAGAATCGAGACCTATAAGGACTTTGGTGGC
Source organism: uncultured Prevotellaceae bacterium (assembly GCA_902770635.1). Taxonomy (GTDB): domain Bacteria; phylum Bacteroidota; class Bacteroidia; order Bacteroidales; family Bacteroidaceae; genus Prevotella. The sequence continues at coordinate 10,087 of CACXTX010000014.1, forward strand.
ATCCGTATTGAGGATGATGTGCTGATTACCAAGGACGGTTGCCGATTCCTGGGTGCTAAGCGCATCCCTTATCATCCTACAGAACTGGAAGAATTTATGAACAACAATCAATAAATCAATGTAAACAATGAAAAAGCTAATGACTCTCGCCCTGCTGGCCCTTGTGGCAGTAGGCACACAGGCTGCCAAAAAGAAGGCACCTGCCAAGAATGACAACAAACCTGTTTTTACAATTGTCAAGGAGAACCCTATCACCACGATTAAGGACCAGAACCGCTCGGGTACGTGCTGGGACTACTCTACCCTCTCCTTCTTTGAAGCAGAGATTCTAAAGGCTACAGGCAAGAAGTACACCCTCTGTGAGGCTTTCGTAGCTAACAAGACCTATATGGAGCGTGCCATCCAGGTGGTTCGCTATCATGGTGACTGCCAGTTTGCACAGGGAGGAAGTTCTGAGGACGTGCTTCACACTTTGAAGACACACGGCATCTGCCCTATCGAAGCAATGCCTTTCCCTGGCTCACTCTATGGTGACTCCTTGAACAACTTCAACGAGTTCTTCGGTGTGCTGGAGCCATACGTAGCTGCTATTGCCAAGAGCGATGCCAAGAAAATCAGCAAGGCTTGGAAGACTGGTATGCAAGGCATCCTCGACGCTTACCTGGGCAAGTGTCCTGAGAAGTTCACCTATGAGGGCAAGGAATATACACCGAAAAGCTTCATGGCTTCTCTGGGCATCAATCTCGACGACTATGTGAGCATCACCAGCTATACCCACCATCCTTTCTATACAGCCTTTGCCGTAGAGGTACAGGACAACTGGCGCTTCCCACTCTCTTACAATGTGCCCATGGACGAGATGATGCAGATTATCGACAATGCTGTGAAGAATGGCTATACCGTAGCCTGGGGCGGTGACGTCAGTGAGGCTGGCTTCACTCGCAAGGGACTAGCTTATGCAGTAGATGACAAAAAGACACAGAGTCTGCAAGGCAGCGACATGGCTAAATGGCTGAAGATGACTGCAGCCAAGAAGCGCGACATCATCGACTCGCTGGGTTGCACCGTTCCAGAAATCGTTCCAACGCAGGAGATGCGCCAGGAGCGCTTCGACAACTGGGAACTGACCGACGATCACGGCATGCACATCTTCGGTATTGCCAAAGACCAGAACGGAAAGGAGTATTACATGGTACAGAACTCGTGGGGTGAGACCGGCGACTACAAGGGAATCTGGTATATGACCAAGGCCTTCATCGCCGCTAACACAATGGACTTCCTCATCAACAAGAATGCCATACCAGCTGAGATTCGCAAGAAACTTGGACTGTAAACCCATGAAAGGGATGTGCCCATGAGCACGTCCCTTTCTATCCTTTTTACCTAAAACAAACTACTTATGACAAAGCTATGGAAAAATGACGAAGAGCTGTTCAGCATAGCCCGTCAAGAACTGTTTACCGCCCTTGTTGGCGATGTTCTCGACAAGATGGGTTATCTGCACCAATTCCTTCCTCCACATATCAAACCTTTGAGACAAGACATGGTGGTGATTGGACGAGCTATGCCCGTTCTGGAAGCTGATGTCTTTGCAGAACGCCAACAAGACACCCAACTGGAAGTGATGCGCAAGCCTTTTGGTATCATGTTTGAGGCCTTAGACCAACTGAAGCCTGGCGAGGTGTATATTTGTAGTGGCTCGTCGCCTCGCTATGCACTATGGGGCGGCCTGATGAGCACACGGGCCATCGCCATTGGAGCTGCAGGTGCCGTAGTTGATGGTTTTTCACGAGACACCAATGAGATTCTGCGCCTCAACTTCCCCACCTTCTCACAAGGCACCTATGCACAAGACCAAGGGCCTCGGGGAAAAGTGATAGACTATCGTGTACCCATTGAGTTTGGAGGTATTCCCGTACACCCCGGCGACATTGTATTTGGCGACCTTGACGGCGTTATCATTATACCGAGGGAGACGGAAGAAGAAGCCTTTGCTGGTGCTATCGAGAAAGCTCGTGGCGAGAAACAGGTAAAGCAGGCTTTGGAACAGGGTATGAGTACAGTAGAAGCCTTTTCCAAATTTGGAATCATGTAAAACCTTTTCAATTTGACGATTTGACAATTTACTATTGACATGAAAGCATTTAGAATTGACGGACAGAAAGCCGTCGTTACAGGTGGTGGCAGCGGACTGGGTCTGGGCATCGCCAAAGTATTTGTAGAGGCCGGAGCCGAAGTAATCATCGTTGGACGTAATGAAGAGAAACTACAGGCAGCTCAACAGCAGTTGGGCGAGAAATGCAGTTATCGTGCCTTCGATGTGACCAAAATAGACGAGATTCCTGCTTTGGTTCAGGAGATTGGTGCTGTCGATATCCTAGTGAACTGCGCTGGCATACATCTAAAAAAATGGGCTTTGGATGTTACTGACAAGGAGTTTCTGGACGTATTAAACGTCCATGTGATGAGCGTTTTTGCACTGAGTCGTGAGTTTGCTAAACTGATGGTAGAACGTTGCAAAGGGCACATCATCCTCATCAGTTCCATGTCAGCCATTATGGGCATGGAACAAATTGTGGCTTACACCACTGCAAAAAGTGCTATTCTAGGATTGCAGCGCAGTCTGGTGGCAGAACTGTCACCCAAGGGTATCCGCATCAACACCATTGCTCCAGGATGGATTGACACGCCAATGTTCCATAAAGCAACGGATACAGACCCACAGCGAAAGGCCAACATCCTGCGTCGCATCCCCATGAAGACCTTCGGACAGCCAGAGGATATCGGCTATGCAGCCCTCTATCTCTCCTCACCAGCAGGCAGCTATGTGGACGGTGTTTTCCTTCCTGTCGATGCTGGTGCTTCTGAAGCATTCTGATAAAAAAGAAACCGAGACACCAGTTAAACTAATAGACCCAAAGACTAAAAAACGATGAAGTCAACAAACGTCAGATGGACGGTGGTGGCACTCATATTCTTTGCCACAACTATCAATTACATCGATCGTCAAGTCATAGGATTGCTCAAACCTTTCATTCAAGGCGACCTGGGATGGACGGAGGCTGACTATGGCTATATCGTCACCGCCTTCCAGATAGCCTATGGTATCGGTATGTTGGTAGGCGGACGCATGTTGGACTATTTAGGTAGCAAGAAGGGCTACTCCATTGCCATCATTGTGTGGAGCATTGGTGCCCTCTTGCATGCCACAGTCCGTTCCGTCACAGGATTTGGTGCTGCACGTGCCATTCTGGGACTGGGAGAAGCAGGCAACTTCCCTGCCGCAGTGAAAGTCATAGCTGAATGGTTTCCCAAACGTGACCGTGCCTTTGCTACAGGCATGTTTAATTCCGGAACCACCATTGGAGCCATCATCGCTCCCATTATTGTGACGGCCATTACGCTGCAATGGGGATGGCGATGGGCTTTCATCGTCACAGGCCTCTTGGGATTCTTCTGGGTGATTTTCTGGTGGCTGTTATACCATTCACCAGAGAAAGACCCTAGGGTGAATACAGCTGAATTGGAATATATTCATTCCGATGACAGCCTAGAGAACTCAGAAAATCCTGAGAAAAAAGAAATTAGCTGGCGACAGTTGTTTCAACATCGTCAGACCTATGCTATACTCTTCTCGCGCTTTGTCACAGACTGGGTGTGGTGGTTTTTCCTGTTCTGGACTCCAGACTTTCTAAACAAGACGCATGGTGTGGACCTGAAATCCACCGTACTACCCCTCATCATCATTTATACCATGTCGAGCATTGGAGGCATCTATGGCGGACATGTCTCCTCGCAGTTTATCAGATTCGGACGCTCAATCGATTTTGCCCGCAAGACTACAATCCTGCTGTTTGCATTGCTGGTGTTGCCCCTGAATGCCGTACCTTATATCCATAATATATGGATTGTAGTATTGATTATCGGACTGGCAACCAGTACTCATCAGGCATGGGCTTCCAACATCTTCACCATTGTGTCCGATGTATATCCCAAGCAGATGGTGGGTTCTATGACAGGTATCAGCAGTGTAGGTGGTGCCGTTGGCGGTGCGTTGGCTTCCTCTTTCGTAGGACTTGTCCTCGAATGGACAGGCAACTATGCCGTTATTTTCATGATTGCCAGTTGCATGTATCTGCTGGCATGGCTCACGCTTAGGTTGTTTGTTCCCATTCGACAGATTCAATTCAAATCGTAACCCTATATATCATAACAATAAAAAATATGATTATTCAGAAAATCGAAACATGGTGGGTTCGTCGTAACAAATGCCTCTTCGACGATAAACGCAAGGGAAAGAGTGCCATGGACTGGGACGTCCTGGTACTGAAGTTGACTACCGACAATGGAATAGAGGGCATTGCGACTGCACTAGCAGCCCGTTCTGGTAATGTGACCGAGGCCTATATACACGACAACATTGCACCTGTCGTGCTAGGGCGTTCCCCCTACGACCGTGAGAAGATATGGCATGAGTTGTGGAACATAGACCGTCACCTCACGTTCTTCCCCGTTTATCTGCCTGGTCCTATCGATGTGGCTCTTTGGGACATCTGTTCCAAAGCTGCCGGTCTACCGCTATATCAGTATATTGGTGCCTACCGAGAACACTTACCCGTTTATGCCAGTGGTCTCTTCCACACCTCTGAACAAGAGTACATTGACGAGGCAATCTATTATCAGCAGCGAGGCATCAAGTGCTATAAGGTACACCCCTGCGGACCTGTAGAGGCAGACATGCGTATCCATGAGAACCTCCGTAAAGCCGTAGGTGACGACTTCGGACTGATGAGTGACCCCGTAGCAGAATACACCCTTGACGAAGCCATACGCGTAGGCCGTCAGTTAGAGCGTCTGAACTACATCTGGTTAGAAGAGCCTTTCCGCGACTTTGAGCTGTACAAGTACAGCCAGCTTTGCGAAGCCCTCGATATACCCATTGCGGCCACAGAAACCACTCGTGGTTGCCATTGGGGAGTTGCCCAGGTCATCAATCAGAAGGCTGCTGACATCGTACGAGCTGACGTTTCGTGGAAGTGTGGCATAACAGGTACATTGAAAATTGCCCATTTAGCAGAAAGCTTTGGCATGAATTGCGAGGTGCATACCACTACCATGAACTATATGGATATTGTCAACCTCCATGTGTCATGTGCTATCCGCAACTGTAAATGGTTTGAGTATTTCGTTCCTGAAGAGGATTTCCAGTTCCCCATGAAGGGAACACTTCCCATCGACACTAACGGTATGATTACCGTTCCCAAGAATCCTGGCGTTGGTGTCGAGCTAGATTGGGACTTGATCCATCATAATTGCATATCGTATAAGGAATTATCGTTATAACGGTGCAACATAACAATGAACGAGGAAAGTATAATAAATAAATGAAAGGGTTTCTACGAAAAGACGGCCGAAAGGGCATTCGAAATGTTGTGGTGATAACCTATCTGGTAGAGTGTGCTCACCATGTGGCATCACGCATTGCCCAGCATTTTCAAGACGAGGACGTCCATCTGATAGGATTCAGTGGATGTGCCCCCAACGACTATGCAGAACTCATGATGCGACAACTATGTACCCATCCCAATGTAGGTGCAGTACTGTTGGTGTCTTTAGGCTGTGAGAATTTCCAGCGAGACCGTTTGAAACAGGACATTCTGGATAGCGGACGTCCTGTATCCCGGGTGGTTATCCAAGACGAAGGTGGCACACAGTCCTCCATCGTCAAAGGCATTGCCAGTGTGGGCGAAATGCTACAACTTATCAAAGAAGTCCCTACTACGGATATCGACTGGAAAGACCTAATGATAGGTACCGTTTGCGGAGGCTCAGATGGATATAGCGGCATCACCGCCAACCCCTCTGTAGGTGCCACTTTCGACTGGCTCGTGGACCACGAAGCAACTTGTATCTTTGAGGAACCTGGCGAACTCATCGGATGTGAACGGTTGCTCCAGGAAAGAGCCGTCACCCCCGAGTTGGGCATCCGACTCTTCAACTGCATTGTCAAAGCCAACAACTACTACAAGCAGATGGGACACGACAGTTTCTCTGCAGGCAATGCCACAGGCGGTTTAACAACCATCGAGGAAAAGTCACTAGGCTCCTATTGTAAGAGTGGTTCACGTCCTATCCAGGGGCTCACCTATCCTGGCCTTATACCCAACACACCAGGACTTTGGATGATGGATGTAGTGCCGGACGGAGCAGTCCGCTGGGGATTCCCCAATATCAACGACAACGCAGAAATCATGGAGATGATAGCATGTGGCTGTCATCTGGTACTCTACACTACGGGGAGAGGCTCTGTGGCAGGCTCAGCCATTTCGCCTGTCATCAAGGTGTGTTCCAATCCTGAAACCTATCATCGCATGAAAGACGATATGGACATTAATGCAGGTGCCATTGTGACCGAAGGCCTCTCCTTCACGCAAATACGCGACCAATTGCTGCAATGCATTGAGATGACAGCCACAGGTCAGTCCACCAAATCGGAACTATTGGGACATCGAGAATATAGTTTAGGATATAAATCATTCCAAAAAATATGTTTATGAAAAAAATTATCACAAGCCTCATGCTAGTCTTTCTGACACTCACCATTTCAGCACAAAGCAGCAAGGAAGTCCGCCAATGGATAAAAATGGGAGAGTGGCGTAATGGATTTAACAAAGCAAATCCACACAAGACACTGAATATTAACGAGTTTTATACTCAATATCAAAAGAACACCAATCAATGGAACACCCTCTTTCAGTGGCTTCGCGATACAGACCTTGAAGCTATTCCCAAAGGGAAACACCCCATTCCCAACTCCACGCTTGTAGCCAGTGTGGAAGACTCAGAGAACAGTCCATTGGATAAGCGCAACACAGAAAGCCACAAGAAAAAGATTGACTTTATGGTAGTTGTAAAGGGTACGGAAGGCTTCGCCCTACTTGACCATGCCTCCAGCACCATTAGCGTGCCATACGACGACAAGAAAGACGTGATGCGCTACCAATATGACAAAAACAAAACCCATTTCTTCCATGTCAAAAGTGGTCAGTTTGTCATCTTCTTCCCTTCCGACTGGCATATTGCCAAGGTGCAAACAAAGAAGAAAGACCAGAAAATCAGAGTCATCGTAGTCAAGATGGACTATGTCGAGTAAACTTCGTAAATCCATATTAAATGATAAAAACGGAATATAACTGTTAAAAAAACTCAGTTTATTCCGTTCTTTTATTTTTTCTTCGTAACTTTGAGCCGTATTATGTACTTATCATACACAATACCCTAGAGACGAAAGAAAATAAAAACAATTATAAATGCAATTTAAATGGAATTACGAACCACCTACACCAGAGAAACAACAGGCGGCTAAGGATTTGGCCGAAAAGATCGGGATGAGTCCCGTTCTGGCAGGCCTGCTCATTCAGCGTGGCATCAAGACAGAGAGCGCAGCCAAGCGTTTCTTCCGTCCCATGTTGAACGAGCTGATTGATCCTTTCCTGATGAATGACATGGACGTGGCAGTAGACCGCTTGAACGACGCAATGGGGCGCAAGGAGCGCATCATGGTTTATGGCGACTACGACGTTGACGGGTGTACGGCGGTAGCTTTAGTCTACAAGTTTTTGCAGCAATTTTATTCCAACATTGACTACTACATTCCCAATCGCGAGGGCGAGGGATATGGTGTCAGTCGCCAAGGAATTGATTTTGCAGCAGAGACAGGTGTTAAACTCATAATAGTACTCGACTGTGGCATCAAGGCAATCGACGAGATAGCCTATGCAAAGGAGCGTGGTATCGACTTCATTATCTGCGATCATCATGAGCCTGACGATGAGTTGCCCCCAGCTGTTGCTATTCTGAACCCCAAGCGAAGGGACTCTACTTATCCCTTTAAGCAGCTTTGTGGCTGCGGCGTTGGCTTTAAGCTAATGCAGGCATTCACCAAAAACAATGGAATTCCTTTCTCTCGTCTTATCCCCCTACTTGATTTCTGTGCCGTCAGCATTGCTGCCGACTTGGTACCTGTTGAAGGAGAGAACCGCATTTTAGCTTTCCATGGTTTGAAGCAATTGAACCAAAGTCCCAGCATTGGTTTAAAGGCCATCATCGAAATTTGCGGACTCACCAATCGTGAACTCACTATGAGCGACATTGTGTTCAAGATAGGGCCACGCATCAATGCTTCTGGCCGTATGCAAAACGGAAAAGAGGCTGTTGAACTCTTGGTGGAACGTGACCTACAAAAGGCTTTGACAGAAGCCACTCGCATCAACGAATACAATGAACAGCGCAAGGATGTTGACAAACAGATGACCGAAGAGGCCAACGAGATTGTTGCTCGTTTGGAGAGCCAACGTCACATGCGAAGTATCGTTCTCTACGATGAAGGCTGGAAAAAGGGTGTGGTGGGCATTGTGGCTTCACGCCTTACTGAACTTTACTTCCGTCCCACCGTGGTACTTACTGTTATAGACGGAATGGCCTCAGGTTCTGCCCGTTCTGTTGCAGGCTTCGATATCTACGATGCTGTTAAGTCATGCCGCGATCTTCTTGAAAACTTTGGCGGTCATACCTATGCTGTAGGGTTGACGCTACGCAAAGAGAACATTCCAGAGTTCCGTCGCCGTTTCCAAGATTATGTCAGCCACCATATTCTGCCAGAACAGACACAACAGACCCTCGACATTGACCTTGAACTGGATTTCCATGATGTCAACAAGCGATTGTTGAACGAGTTAAAGCGTCTGGCTCCACACGGCCCAGGAAATGACAAGCCATTATTCATTACACGCAATGTTTATGACTATGGAACCTCTAAGGTTGTAGGCCGCCATCAAGAGCACATCAAACTGGAGTTGGTCGATTCAAAATCGGCAGTGGTCATGAACGGCATAGCCTTCGGACAGTCTGCTGCAGCTCGCTACATCAAGAGCAAGCGTAGCTTTGACATCGTGTACACCATCGAGGAGAACACCTACAAGCGGGGCGAGGTGCAATTGCAAATAGAAGACATTCGCCCTTCTGAGGATGAGCAGCTATAAGCAGATTCTCAAAAAATATTGGGGCTACGACGATTTCCGTGGCATTCAGCACGACATCATCGAGTCCATAGGCAACGGTCACGACACCCTTGGATTGATGCCTACAGGTGGTGGTAAGTCCATCACCTTTCAGGTGCCTGCTATGGCTATGGAGGGCGTTTGTATCGTAATCACACCCCTCATCGCCCTGATGAAAGACCAAGTCCAGCATCTCCATCAATTGGGCATCCGTGCCGAAGCTATTTACAGTGGCTTGCAACATAATGACATCCTACGTATTCTTGAAAATTGTGTCTTTGGGGGCATCAAGTTGCTTTACGTATCACCAGAACGCCTTTCCTCAGAGCTTTTCCAGACTAAGTTGCGTCACATGCGGGTATCATTTATTACCGTTGATGAAGCACATTGTATCTCGCAGTGGGGCTACGACTTCCGCCCATCCTATCTGGAAATAGCTAAAATACGAGACATCCATCCTACTGCACCCGTCCTGGCACTGACAGCTACAGCCACCCCCGACGTCGTGGATGATATCCAAGAGCGTCTGCACTTCCAGCAAAAGTGCGTATTTCGGATGTCCTTCGAGCGTAAGAACCTTACTTACATTGTGAGCAAGACAGCAGACAAACAGAACGAGCTCATCCGACTTTTCAATCTCTACGAAGGCTCAGCCATTGTCTATGTGCGCAGTCGCCGACATGCCCGAGAGATAGCAGAACACCTATCGGAAGCCGGTTTCAGCGCCACTTTCTATCATGCAGGACTCGACCATGCTCAAAAAGACGAGCGACAGCGCGACTGGCAACATGACCGAACCCGTATCATGGTGGCCACCAATGCCTTTGGCATGGGCATCGACAAGCCCGACGTACGTCTTGTTGTCCATTATGAGAGCCCTGATTCTCTGGAGGCCTATTTCCAAGAGGCTGGTCGTGCTGGTCGTGACGGACAACCCGCCCGCGCCATCCTGCTTTACAACAACAACGATCATGCCAAGCTAGAGAAACGTATTGTCGATACCTTCCCAGAGAAAGACTATATCCGCCAAGTCTATGAGCATCTGGCCTACTATTACCAGATAGCAACAGGCGATGGTTTTGGTATAGCTCGTGAGTTCAATATCGAAGAGTTCTGCATGCGCTTCCATCACTTCCCCATCCGTGTTCATTCTGCCCTCCAACTGTTGCAGCGTGCAGGCTATCTTGAATACAACGAAGAAGCAGACAACCAGGCTCGTGTCCGCTTTCTGGTCAGTCGTGAGGAGCTCTATCGCCTGGAACAAGTATCTCCTGACGAGGAACGTGTCATTATATCCCTTTTACGTAACTATGGCGGACTCTTTGCAGACTATGGCTACATCGATGAAAGTATTGTTGCCCAGCAAGCGGGCCTAACCCCTCCCCAGACCTACGATGTATTGAAGGCTCTTTCCCAACGTCATTTGCTACACTTCATTCCTCGTCGCAATGTTCCTTACATCCGCTATATACAGCGCCGTGAAGACGCGGAACATATCCAGCTACCTCGTGAAGTTTACGAAGACCGTCTCAAACAGTACAGTAAGCGTATTCAGGCCATGCTGCATTATGCTCAGTCTGAAGATCAATGCCGTTCTCGCCAACTCCTTGCCTACTTTGGCGAAACCACTGCCCAGAATTGTAACCAGTGTGACATATGCCTGTCCAAGCCTAAGCATGAAAAAGACATCCGCCAGCAGATACTCTCTCTCTTGGCCGACAAAAAGCCTCACCATATAACAGAACTAGTCCGCCTGCCCTATTCCTCCAAAGACATCGACGCAGCCCTCACTTATCTTGTACAAGAAGAATACATCCTTCAACAAGAAGGAATGTTAACGTTGGGAAACTAAATTGACAAGACAAACATAAAGGATTCGTAAATCTGAATAACTAAGACGTAGAAGAGGAACAAGGGGGCACCTTGACGAATACCGAAAAGTACAGCATCGTAAACGGCAGAAATGTTCTCGAAGCGACCGGAAACCAAACCATAGAAAGCAGAAACGAGCGTAATGCTGAAAGCTACAACAGGCACCAGACTTGCGGAGAAAGGCGAGGGCCACAGTCCACCAACTGCACTGAGCAACACGGCATGAGGAACAACTGTAAGTAACAACATAACCCCTACAATAACAGCCAATAGCAACAGAGCCATGAGCTGGGCACGACGTTCCCGGTAGTTGGTGGGGCGTACCAATAGTCCGCTACGCAGAAGGCAACCCCATGCCATAGCACACAGCAATAACCAGGCGAGTAAAGAGGTAGCCAGCAACTGGGAGAAATGCCCCATCAGCCAACGTAATCCTTCACTGGACAGTAGCGAACGAATGCCACTCGTTGGGAAAGCTGCAGAGAGCAGCCACGACACGAGCATAATCAACAGCTGTACGACGACCAGCGTCAGGGCGATATGTGGAAGGAAACGTTTCACTTATTCTCTATTCACTTTTCACTAGGGCGAAGCCCGCCCACTATTCCATATCTGGTTCAAGATTATCTATATCAAGGATGCGAAGCTCCAAGGCGCGGACCACCAGTCGGGTGGCATTCACGCTCTCGCCACCGGGGAAGAGCTTCTTCACCAGCTCGTTCTGGCGTTTCTCCAAACTCTTCACGCCAAAGGGCATTCCACGAAGACCCGTAATCTGCTCTTTTGTATAGCCAAGGGCCAGATGGCGCAGGAAACGCTCATCGTACTCGTCAATCTCGTAGTTAATCAAAGCCTCCTGACGGGCCAGTTGTGAGGATACTGCGTGCTTGAACCGACCGACTATCTTTTCGAGAATGGGCTCGTTGAATACCAACTGTTTGCCCTCCATCACAGCTATCACATCACGACGAGTGAGCAACTCTCCACTCTTGAGGATAATGCCGTCGGCACCTGCATCAAGTACATCAACCCACAGCTTTTCGTTGAGTATCTCACCCGTAAAGATCAGTATCTTGACCTTTGGATAAGCCTCCTTGGTCTGACGACAAATCTCTACGCCCACTGTAGTGGATCCGCCCAATCCCAGGTCAAGCAAGACAAGATCGGGCTGCTGTTGCTTGATAAGTCGCCAGAAACAGGCCTCATTAGAAGCTGTCCCGATAACCTCAGCCTCAGGAATTTCGTTACGTACGATGCCTTCTGTACCTTTGAGTTCGAGGGGCACATCCTCGACAATAATCATCTTAAATTTTTCCATTGTATCTGGGTAATATGACTGTTAACTTATTTTCTTCGGAAGTAATTCCACAACCTCTACGATTGGTAGCCTCGCCATGATCGCGCACAATCTGACGGCAGAGGTAAGAGGTAAGAGGTGAGAGGTGAGAGGTGAGAGGAATGTGGAAGACGACGTAGTTATCGTCCTTTACCTCGCTCGTTATCATATCTCTCCCCTCTTGCTTCTTACCTCTAACCTCTAAAAGTTCAAAGAGATAGCGCAACAGATTCTCGTCACCCAACACTTGCTGACCATAGATGGCGACAGGACGTACATGAAGCTTGATGCGGTCAACCTGTTCAATGGCCTGACGGATAAGAATGTCATAAAGGTCACGATAATAGGCAGTAACCTCACGCAGTGCAGAGATGTCGCCAGCGTCCATAAGTTGCTGAATACGGCTGGGATAATACATCGTTTCATGTTTGAGAGTAGAGAGACAGTTGTCGAGCACGGCATTGGCCACATGAAGATTGGAGTCCTCCAATTCCGCCCTTCGCAATTCGTCTTCAGCCATCTCTATGTTATTCTGCTGCGTGCGCTCGCGATGGAAACGCTCGTAGAGGCGGTGACGGTAGTAGAGCATATAATAGGCAGGTACTATGAGCACCAGCAAGACAAGTAGCAGGATAACAGCAATACGCTTGTTGGTTTGCGACTGCTGCATAGTACGGCAATAGTCGGCTAGCGTATTGTCAGCACTCATTTCCTTAAAGAGTTGTGTATATACCTTATTATTATAGGCATAGAGTTCCCACTGATGAAGGGCCAAAGCAGCCACAGCACTCTCATTACGAATATCAAGCACAATTTGATAATTGGTGGGTATAGAGTCATGGTACCACTGTATCTCGGAAGGTAGAGAGGAAAGGTCACCCTGACGAGTCATAAGCAAATGCCCATCAGGATACTGTTGTATATAGTGGGCATTCAGATAATAGCGACAAGAATCTGAAAACTGGAGCGTACGGGCATAGGTGCCGTTAATGTTGGAGAAATATGCTGAATCTGCATAAACATGAGCACGTTCAAGAGCGTCTGCCGCTTGACTTGTCAAAGAGCCCCAAACCATCAGTGCCAAGAGTGCCATCACCTTACCTTTAGGCAAACGGAAATAGAAGCGGGAACCCCTACCCTGTTCGCTCTCGGCCTGCAACAGACAGACACTAAATATCTGGCTAATCTTGCGGTATTTCTCAATGATTCCCTTGCAGTTCATAAGACCGAAGCCATGCGAAGTAGACGATTTATCAATGATGGTCTTATGGTCGAACACATGGTCAAGCACCTCCTGGCTCATCCCACACCCTGTATCGCGTACGGAGATCTCGACAAAATCGGATTCCTCCTGGGCCGTAATGTCCACCTGCCCCTCTCTGGGTGTGAATTTACGGGCGTTATCCGCCAACGTGTTGAGCATAAAGAGAGTCAGCACGCGATCAGCTTTAACCGTTGCAGCAGTAGGCTCAACATGAAGCGACACCCCCTTCATCGCAAAACTGGTCTTACTGCGTGCCACCATATCGAAAAGCTGTTGTAGGGGGAAACTCTCGATGTGCAGGGTCAGTTCACCCTGGCGCAACTGAATCCACTGGGTCAGCAGGTCGTTCTGCGCATTGATGTTATCCGTCAGTTCGCGGATATATTCTAAATTGTCTAGATATTCTAGATGCTCTAGATTGTCTAGACGATTTACATCATGCAGGATACGGTCGATAAGCGGAAGGATACTCATTGCCAGAGAAATCTTGGCACGTTGTTCCAATTGACGTCGTTCATTTTTCTCAACACGCAGACGAGCCTCAGCCACTTGTTCATTCTTCTCCTCTAGCAAATCATCAAGTTCATGGTCTTCCTTCTGTTTCTTATTGAGATGGTTGAAAAGCCACAGGAAGAATATCAGCAAGATGATAGCCCCCATGACAGCCCATATCATCAGATTGAGTTGGTTGACCGCATGGTCTAACAAACCGGCACGGGCTTCAAGCTCGCGATCTTGACGAGTCTGTTCCTGCAAGTCGATATAGATATTGCGGTTATAGTCGCTGTTAGGCTTGTCGTTGACAGCAGAATAGGCTACACTGAGCTGTTCGCGGATACTGGCCACCAAATCAGGTGCCTGATTAATACGAGGATCAATAAGGGCACTGTCCAAATAGAGTAAGGCGGACGCATCGTCTTCCATAGCATGATAACAAGAGGCCAAAGTACGATAGGCACCTGCTATCTGATAGACATCGCCATAAGCTTTGAACAAGCGCAAAGCTTCCTCAGCTTGTTGCAGGTTGGCAGTATGATCAGCCAATGCCTCCTTAGCCTGTGCCTCGAAATAGACATATCCGTTGCGTCCAGCTATACTGAGACAACGGTTCAGGTAGTTGATTTCTTCCTGATGGATTTGTTCGGGAGTTCCTTCGGTAAGGACACCACCCGCTCCGATGTTGTAAAGATAGTTGAGATATTGTGCCGTATCGTGACGTACCTCGTCAGCATTCAACTGGCGCAAGGCTTCCACACTCTGGCGTTCCAAACCCACATAATAATAATAGGTAGAAGTGACAATAGCCATTTCCGATTCAGCATAAGCTAAACGTTTTCGCTGACGCTCGGATAGCTGAGATCGCTCTTCATTGATACGTTTTAGGGCACTAACAGCCTGTTCGCGCCACTCGTAAAACTGACGATTCTCAGAACGGCGCTGACAGAGGCGCATTTGTTGAACATAACACACCAGCAATTCAACCTGATTGTCAGTAAGTGCTATAGCTTCGTCCAACAGACTGTCGGCTTCCGCATAATTCATGGAAACCAGTGAGACAAATGCCAGATTGGCAAGAGCTTCTGCACGACCGCTTCCGTAATCCGACGAAAGTCCTAATGCTTGACGGGCATACAATGCCGTAGAATCGATGTTGCGATAATGATAGGCATAAGAAAGGGTATTCAGCTTGTCCACCGCTGCCTTATCAGACGGTTGGCATGCAGAAAAAAGGAAAAGACCCAACACGGCCAGAAGCCATGCTGGGTCTTTAAGAATGTTTCGTTTATGCGCGAGCCTTAGCACAGTAACCGAGTGCCTCCTTGCACTTATCGGTAACATACTGCCAATCGCCAGCCTTCACCTTGTCGCTGGGGAACAGCTTAGATCCCATGCCTACGCAGAATACACCAGCCTTGAACCACTTGGTGAGGTTCTCCTCCTCGGGAGCTACGCCGCCGGTAACCATGATCTTCGACCAAGGCATCGGAGCCATCAGACCCTTGATGAGGTTCGGACCAACCACGTCGCCTGGGAATACCTTTGTGAAGTCGCAACCAACCTCCTGTGCCTTACCAATCTCTGAAGGTGTCAGACAACCAGGACAGTATGTCACGCAACGACGGTTGCAAACCACAGCGATATCGGGGTTGAACAGAGGACCAACCACGAAGTTGGCACCCAGCTGGATATACAGCGATGCGGTAGGTGCGTCAACGACAGAACCGATACCGAGAGCCAGCTCTGGGCACTCCTTGTTAACCCACTTTGACAGCTCACCGAACACTTCGTGAGCAAAGTCACCGCGGTTGGTAAACTCGAAAGCACGTACACCACCCTCGTAGCAGGCCTTGATGACGTTCTTGCAAACTTCAACGTCCTTGTGGTAGAACACAGGAACCATAGGTGCTTCGGCAATCTTTGCCATCACCTGAAACTTATCAAATTTTGCCATAATTATTCTTTATATTCACGTTTGAAATAATACGTACCGCATTCTACGGCAACCAGTTCCCAACCTTCGAAGCCGAGTTCATTCAGCTTCTTCTCTATACCGATGAGGCGGGTTACTACCTTATATTCAAACTGTTTCATTAAGAATTATCAATTATCAATTGTCAATTATCTCTGTACACGACCATTAGCATTACCACCAGCCAGACTCTCTACCTCGTCAACACCTACCAGGTTGAAGTCACCATTGATAGTGTGCTTCAGAGCTGAAGCAGCCACAGCAAACTCAAGAGCCTCGCCCTGAGTCGGCTTGGTCAGCAGACCGTGAATCAGACCACCAGAGAACGAGTCACCACCACCTACGCGGTCGATAATAGGATTGATCTCATAGCGCTTTGACTGATAGAACTCCTTACCATCATAAATCAGAGCCTTCCAACCGTTGAAGGTAGCAGAGAAGCTTTCACGCAGCGTAGAAACGACATACTTGAAGCCGAACTCCTCGCGCATCTGCTTGAAGATTCCCTCGTAGCCAGCAGCATCGGTCTGACCGCCCTCTACGTCAGCATCGGGCTTGAAACCGAGACACAGCTCAGCGTCTTCCTCGTTGCCAATACATACGTCAACATACTTCATCAAGGGGCGCATGATGCTGATGGCCTTCTCAGAAGTCCAGAGCTTCTTACGGAAGTTCAGGTCAACAGAAACAGTCACACCATGACGCTTAGCAGCCTCACAAGCCAACTTGGTCAACTCGGCAGCCTTGTCGCTGATAGCAGGAGTGATACCACTCCAGTGGAACCAGGCAGCACCCTCCATGATAGCATCGAAGTCGAAATCCTTAGGATCGGCCTCAGCGATAGAAGAGTGGGCGCGGTCGTAGATAACCTTTGAAGGACGCATAGAAGCACCCGTCTCAGCATAGTACAGACCAACACGGTCTCCACCACGAGCGATGAACTGGGTGTTTACACCATAGCGACGGAGTGCATTCACTGCAATCTGACCAATCTCATGCTTGGGCAGCTTTGATACAAAGTAAGCCTCGTGACCATAGTTAGCCACGCTGACAGCTACGTTAGCCTCACCACCACCAGGGATGATACGGAATGACTCACTCTGAATGAAACGGTCGTTGCCCATGGGCGACAGGCGGAGCATAATCTCGCCTAAAGTAACAATTTTAGCCATTTGTTTTAGTATTACGTTAATTTAAAAAGTTTGAATTAGTGGGCACAAAGTTAACAAATAATTTGGAATGCACAAAATAAAAATGGATTTTCTTTGCATTTTCCCGACTAATTCGCACCTCTGACTATTGTCTCAGGTACTTTCGTTCGAAAACAAAAAATCAAAAATCCATTTATTTATTTTGTCTTTTGCTCACTTATTCGTACCTTTGCACAAAATATGGACACTGGAAAGATTAGAATCAAGGATATTGCAGAACGTGCCGGCGTTAGCGTTGGTACGGTGGATCGTGTGCTTCATGGGCGTCCTAGCGTATCGTCCAAAGCAATGGAGAAGGTGAAGAAGGCGCTGGAAGAAATGGACTATCAGCCTAACATGTATGCCTCAGCACTAGCCCACAACAAGTCGTACACGTTCTACAGTCTTATCCCCAAACACGAGAGCGAGGCTTATTGGGAAGAAGTGGAAGAAGGATATACGTCAGCCTGCGAACATTATCGCGACTTCAATATATCTAATAAGGTATTATACTACAATCGCTTTGCTCCTGAAACATTTGGCAAGATGATGAACGAGGTATTGAAGCAGAATCCTGACGGTGTGATTATCGTGCCCTCAAGACTGGACATTACCACGAAGTATACAGATATCATGCACGAGCGCAACATCCCCTTTATCCTGCTCGACTCGTATATGCCAGACCTAAAGCCTTTGTCCTTCTTTGGACAAGACTCGTTTGCCTCAGGTTATTTCGCAGCACGTATGCTAATGATGAATGCTCCCAGGGAAAAGGAAATCATGCTGATGAAACAGATGCGTAACGGTAATGTGGCTTCTAAGCAGCAAGAAAACCGAGAGACAGGTTTCCGTCACTACATGCACGACCACTTTCCCCAAGTGACTATCCATGAGGTCAACTTGTCGCTGGACGAAAAACGCGAGAAGTTCGACGACATCCTGGAACAGTTCTTTACCCATCATCCACAGGTACACCACTGTATCACATTTAATTCAAAGGCTCATATTGTAGGAGAATACCTACTACGCTTTAACCGTAGAAACATTCAGATTATGGGCTACGACATGGTGCCGAAGAATGCGGAGTGTGTGCGTCAAGGCAGCATCTCTTTCCTCATTGCCCAACATGCCTATATGCAGGGATACGCCTGTATTGAAACCCTGTTTCACGCCATCGTCCTGAAAAAGGAAGTGGACCCCGTGAACTATATGCCTATCGAACTGCTTACCAAGGAGAATATCGATTACTATCGCCGAAACAATATTGGATAAACTAAATACAAATCTTTATGGAACAAGCTACATTTCTGAAAATTAATCCTGCTGACTCTGTCGTTGTATGTCTGGCCCCCAAGAAGAAGGGTGACATCATTGAGGTAGATGGCAGAAAAATCACAGTGAACCAAGACACTCCAGCTGGTCACAAAGTACTTATCAAAGACGTACAGGAAGGTGAGAACATCATCAAGTACGGCTATCCCATTGGCCACGCCCGTCAGGCTATGAAGGCTGGCGATTGGGTAAACGAAAACAACTTGAAGACCAACCTAAGTGGAACTCTCGAATACACATACCAGCCTGTAAACGAGAAACTTATCATTAAAGACGAAAAGCGAACCTTTAAAGGTTATGTTCGTAAGAATGGCGACGTAGGAGTACGCAATGAGATATGGATTGTGCCTACCGTAGGTTGTGTGAACGGCATTGCCGAACGTCTGGCAGAGCAGCTTCGCAAAGAGACAGGCGAAGAAGGTATTGATGCCGTATGGACTTGGCATCATAACTATGGTTGCTCACAGCTTTCTGAGGATCACGAAAATACTCGCAAGGTTCTGCGTGACATCTGTCTGCATCCCAATGCAGGTGGTGTACTGGTGCTGAGCCTAGGGTGTGAGAACAATCAGCCCGAAGATTTTATGGCGATGTTGGGCGACTATGACAAGGACCGTATCAAGCTGCTGGTTACCCAGCGTGTAGAAGGTGATGAGATGGAAGCCGGTATGCAGATTCTGCGCGACCTCTATGCTCTAGCCAAACAAGACAAGCGCGAAGATGTCAGCGTTTCGAAACTACGCGTTGGTTTGAAATGTGGTGGCTCTGACGGCTTCTCTGGCATTACGGCTAATCCACTGGTGGGTGAGTTCAGCGACTGGTTGGTAGCACAAGGTGGTACTTCCGTACTCACTGAGGTACCTGAGATGTTTGGTGCAGAAACTATCTTGATGAACCGCTGTGAGACGCCTCAGTTATTTGAGCAGACGGTTTCAATGATTAATAACTTCAAGAACTACTTCCTGTCACATGGCGAGCCCGTAGGCGAGAACCCTTCACCAGGCAACAAGGCTGGCGGCATCTCAACGCTGGAAGACAAGGCGCTTGGATGTACACAGAAGTGTGGCAAAGCTCCCGTCAGTGGCGTGATGGAGTATGGCGACCGCTTGCAGAACAACGGACTGAACCTGCTTTCTGCTCCTGGTAACGACCTCGTAGCCTCTACAGCTCTGGCTTCTTGCGGTTGTCACATCGTACTGTTTACCACAGGTCGCGGAACGCCTTTCGGCACTTTTGTTCCCACGATGAAAGTGGCCACCAACCCTGTTCTGGCCAAGAACAAGCCCCATTGGGTAGATTTCTCGGCTGGTCAGCTGGTTGAGGGACGCACCATGCAGGAGATTGTTCCTGAGTTCATTGATAAGGTATTAGCAGTAGCCAGTGGCGAGAAAGCCCGCAACGAAGAGAACGGCTATCGTGAAATATCTATCTTTAAGAACGGCGTAACACTGTAGGTAATTTATAAGGAATTGAAGAAAGGACTCATTGCATTATCACCCTTAGCGGTGTTTATCGTACTTTATTTAGTCACGAGCATCATTGCTCGTGACTTTTACAAAGTGCCCATCACCGTAGCCTTCATGGTGGCCTCAGCCTATGCTGTTGTCATTTCAGAAGGTGCACCCCTACGTCAGAAAATCGACATTTACAGCAAGGGAGCAGCCACAGGACAGATGATGCTGATGATTTGGATATTCATCTTAGCAGGAGCCTTCGCCCATTCTGCCAAAGTAATGGGGGCGATAGACGCTACCGTGAATCTCTCGTTGACTCTCTTGCCTGGCAACATGCTGTTGGCAGGGCTCTTCTTGGCAGCCTGTTTTATCTCGCTTTCCGTTGGAACCAGTGTGGGTACCATTGTTGCCTTAACCCCCATTGCGGCAGGCGTGGCGGAGCAGACGGGCGCAAGCATAGCGATGATGACCGCCGTCGTAGTAGGAGGCTCTTTCTTCGGCGACAACCTCTCATTTATCTCAGATACCACGATAGTTGCGACTTCTACACAAGGCTGCAAACTAAGCGATAAGTTTCGTGTAAACTCCTTCATTGTGCTACCCGCCGCCCTGATTGTATTGGCAGCCTACCTCTTCTTAGGTTCCGGTATTCAGTCGCCGAGCCAGCTTTCAGAGGTTTCACACACCAAAGTAATCCCCTATCTGGCTGTACTCATCACTGCCATTTGCGGCATGAACGTAATGGCAGTCTTGACATTGGGCATTATACTGACAGGTATCATCGGAATAGCCAACGACTCATTTGACATCTTCGGATGGTTCACAGCAATGGGCGATGGCATCAAGGGGATGGGCGAACTGATTATTATTACGATGATGGCTGGTGGACTACTTGAAATCATCAAGTACAACGGAGGTATTGATTTCATTATCAATAGGTTAACCCGTCACGTTTCCACCAAACGAGGAGCAGAACTAGCTGTTGCAGGACTGGTATCGTTTGTCAACCTCTGTACGGCTAACAACACCGTAGCCATTATCACTGTTGGCGGTATTGCCAAACAGATTGGCGACCGCTTTGGCGTAGATAACAAGAAATGTGCCTCTATTCTTGACACTTTCTCTTGTACCATTCAGGGTATTATTCCTTACGGAGCTCAATTGCTGATGGCAGCAGGACTAGCCCAGTTGAATCCCATCAGCATCCTACCCTACCTCTACTATCCGCTGGTTATTGGCATAACGGCATTATTATCCATTATTTTCAGATATCCAAAACGCTACTCGTAGCGCTTCGCTAGTGAAAAGTGAAAAGTGCGCTCGACCCTTGGGTCGCTTTGCACCTTTAGGTCAAAGAAAAGTGAAGAATTATGAACATTATATATAGAAACATGGAACGGCTGATAGCCTGTAGTTCCGACAGCGACAGAGAACGAATAGAGCCCATGTCTGCATGGAAATGGAGAAAGCTCTACCAGATAGCCGACAAATACGGCATTGTACCTTGGATAGCCGCAGGGGTTCGTGCTTATGAGGGCGATTTCTTTATGCAGATTCCAGAGGATGTGCTGACCCCTCTCATGAGCGAATGCGGTGATAAGAGTGAGGAAAATCTTCAGACATTCCAATTACAAATAGAGCGTTCCAAAGGATTGCTCCACCATTTCTCGTCAAAGTCGTTGCGTGCTTACACAAAAGACTTAATCCACACCATTACGAATATCGAGGAGTAACGTCAGTGAATAAACCTGATTTCCCGTAGAGAATGGTTTCCCATAAACCTGCTCTTATCTACAAATCCGCTAACGCCCGTCAATCTCCCCTTTCCCGTATATTGCCACATGGTAATATCGCGCTCGTCAGCCAACACGGGTTCTTCGGGTGTGTACATCGCTATCATCAGCTTGTAACCATCCAGTTTACCCAACAGATGACGATTGTAGAAATTGCGGAAGGTATAGAGCAAGGGTTTCTGGTGATAAGCCTCCTCCACCAAATCCAGGAAGGTAAACAGCGAGTCGCAGAACTCGTCTGTCGGCAGTCCACTGGTGGTCTCTATATCAATCATCGGAATCAGGTCCTGCTCTTCCGGAATACACTGCGACACAAAGTTCTCCAATTGTTTTCGCTGTTCCGTTTTGGCTCGGTAGAAATGATAGCTCCCCACTTTCAGCCCGTGAATATGTGCCATCACGATGTTCTGCTCAAACTTCTGATCCACACGGTCGCCACCTTCCGTAGCCTTCAGATAGACATAAGCCATACTGGTGTTGTCGCCAATAGTCTCCCAGAACACATTGCCCTGATAGTGGCTCATATCAATACCGTGAATATGCGAACAGGTATCCTCGCACAGGACGCTGCACGTATCGGGCACCTCCCTTGACACCAATCTGAATCTGGCTGCCTTGCGGGAGCGAGCATGCCTTTTTTTCACTACCCTGCTTGTTTTATGTCGTGAACGCCGTTTGGAATGTCTGGAACCTAGGGCAAAAGCATCGCCTACCAGCATCAATAAAAAGCAAAAGACCAGAAATATAGAGAGTTTTTTCATTCTTCTTTTCAAATTTAGATGCAAAGGTAGTCATTTTTCGCCAAATAATTGTATCTTTGCATCATAAAATTAAGAATGATGAAGTATTTATTTTTTCTTTTATCAAGCATACTACTCCTCACCTCCTGTCAAAAGGACGATTCGGAAGGAAATACTCCCCCTGCGCCAGCCAAACGTACGGTTTTAGTGTTCATGTCTGCAGAAAACAACCTCACGGGATATACCGACAACGACATCAACGAGATGATACAAGGTCGTAAACAGGTTGGTGACGACTGCGACCTGTTGTTTTATTGCGACCACGCCAGCAAGACCGAGAAACCGTTTATCGCCAGAATCCGGAATAACACCAGTCAGCCTATTGACACCTTATATCATTACCCTACCGATTTCTATTCAACAGACAGTAGCCACTTCATGGAGATTCTGCAACGCATGATCCAGCTGAGTCCTGCCAAGGAATATGCACTCGTATTTTGGGGCCACGCCAATGGGTGGATCCTTGAGAACGACGGGGTGAACACCATTCGCAGGGCTTATGGGGTGGATAATGGCGACAATGATTCATCCTCAAGAGTCAAAGAACCTGCCCGATGGTTGAACATCCCCGATATGGCCCAATGCTTCAAACAGCTTGGCATCCATTGGAAGTTTATCTTCTTCGACTGTTGCAACATGCAGAATGTCGAGGTGGCTTACGAGTTGCGCAATGCCACAGACTATATCATCGCCTCTCCCGCTGAGATTACTGGATCTGGTGCGCCTTACGACACAATGGTTTCCGACTTCTTCATCGAGGACGGCGAGCAGATGGGCATCAAGATGTGTGAGGACTATAATGCCCAGTTCGACTATGTTGGGGGCCACCTTCCCATCAGCGTCATAGCCACGAACAAGATGCAGGCACTGGCCGATGCCACTCGTCAGGTTCTGCCCGAGATAGCCAACTGGCTTAAAACAGAAAACCCTACCAAGGGCATCATCTACTACTACAACTACGACTCAGACTATAACAAAGGGTACTTCCCCGAGTTTGGAAAAGTGATGTACGACATGAATGATATGATTCGTGCCGCACTGGCCAATGAGCCCGAGAAGTATGAAAAGTGGAAAAAAGCCTTCTTCGAGGCCGTATTCTATGCCGAAACCAGCACCAAGTGGCACGCCAACACCATCCAGTTCAGCGACTTTGAGGTTACAGAAGAGAAGTTCGGAGGCATGAGCATGTTCTTCCCGTTGTCCAAATACGAACAATCTGAGCATAAGTACAACGAAGAAATCAAGAAGATGCAATGGTATCAGGCCGTCGGTTGGTAAGTGCCAGCTGTCATTTTTCTCGCTTAATCACAACCTTGAAATACCTTCGAGGTTGTTCACGCTCGAAAATGACAGCCAGTTATCATTTTTCTCGCTTAATCACAACCTTGACCTTCGAGATACGACGCTCTTCCATTTCCAGTATTTCAAATGAGAAATTCTGGTAGTCTATCTTCTCGTGCAGCTTCGGGAAGTCGCCTTTGATTTCCAGTAAAAGTCCGGCTATCGTGTCTGCATCACCCTCCACTTCTGCAAACGTCTCATCGTCCAGCTTCAGCACCTTATAGAAATCAGTCAGAAGGGTCTTGCCTTCAAACACAAAGGTGTTCGAGTTGATGCGCACGTAATTCTTCTCGTCCTCATCGTACTCGTCGTTTATCTCACCGACGATTTCCTCCAAGATGTCTTCCAACGTTACGATACCACTGGTTCCGCCAAACTCATCAACCACAATGGCTATATGCACCTTGTTTTCCTGGAATTCGCGTAACAAGTCGTCTATCTTCTTGGTTTCAGGAACAAAATAGGGAGGACGAATCAACGACTGCCAATTGAATTGGGCGCTCTTTGACAGGTGGGGCAACAAGTCCTTGATATACAGGATGCCACGTATATTGTCCTGACTGTCCTGATAGACAGGGATTCGCGAGTAGTTATTGTCCACAACACACTGTAGCACCTCTTCGTAAGAAGCCTTGAAGTCCAGGTCAATGACATCCTGACGGCTGGTCATCACCTCCTTCACCGTTTCATCGCCAAAGCGCACAATGCCCTCCAGCATTTTCTTTTCTTCCTTGATGTCCTCAGTGTCTGTCAGTTCCAAAGCCTGTTCCAAATCGTCAACACTCAGCGTCTGGTTCTCCTTCACCACCACCTTCTCGGTCAGCTTTCCCGAGCTGACCACAATACTGGCAATGGGATAAAACAGCTTACGGAAGAAACAGATGCCCGTCACCGTTGCCCTACAGAACCGCAGAGGGTTTATTCTGGCATATACTTTGGGCATAATCTCACCAAAGAGCAGCAACAGAAAGGTCAGCAGAATGGTCATGAACACAAATTCCAACCACCACGCATTACCGAAACGGACGGCATGATGGAAGAAATAGGATAAGAGCATAATGATAGCCACATTCACCAGATTATTGGTGATCAGGATGGTGGCAAGCGTTCTCTCTGAATCTTCACGCAGTTGGGCTATCTTCGCATCTGTGGTGGATTTCTCCTCGTCCATCTCGCTCAAATCATGGGGAGTCAGCGAAAAGAAAGCAATCTCAGAGCCTGAGGCATAACCGGAAACAAACAATAGGAGACACGCCATAATGCCTGCCAACATAGCCCCTACAGAAGGAGTCAGCAGCGTTATATCGTTGAATATTTGTAGAAATTCATCCATGATTTATTCTGGAACGGCCTCCACCTTAGGTGTCAGCATTTCCATATTATCAGCCCATATCTCAGTAACGTAGCGTCGCTGCCCCTGCTTGTCATCATAGGTGGTATAGCGGATACGCCCTTCAATATAAAGCTTATCCCCCTTATGAACATATTTCTCTACTATCTCTGCCAGCTTACGCCACAACAGCACCGTATGCCAATCGGTACGGTCGGGCACCTGTGTACCATTCTGGAGTGTATAGCCACGCTCCGTCGTAGCCAGTCGCACCCGTGCAACAGCTACACCCTGATCCACATAGCGCACCTCAGGGTCCGCACCAACATTACCGATAAGCATCACTTTATTCATAGGTTGAGGAAAGTCTTTGTTTTAAAATCCTTGTATGTTTATTTGCAATATCCCAGATACTGGAACTTGAAATTCTTTCCCTTAGCAGAAGGGAACTGGCTGCGGCTGTCCACGCGCTGACTCAGATGGTCCACAATACGATTGTAGCAATCCTGTCCCGACATAGCCTTGCAACGGGCCACAAAGTGAGTATCGCGATACTGGAACTTACCTGTTCCAGGCACCTGCAACACGCGCTTGAAGTCTATGGCGCCCTCGTACCAGCCTTCACGCTCCTCAGTCAGTCTCATCAAAGCGTTAGGCACAGGCTTGGGAAGAGCTTCCGTACTGTGAAGTGCCTTCTTCTCCTTGAAGTCCTGCATAGTAGCAGCCTCAGTCTTTATAATAATAAAGTACACACGGGGGCGGGTCTTGTAGCGCTTAGGATAGAACACATCACTAGCCACATAATTTCTGATATCCTGCTCCAATACAGGATTCATGCCTATTTCTTCAATTCCTGCCAAAAATGCGATTGCTTCATCTACATTATCAACAAGAATTTCTTTATCAAAATACCTTAAATATAAATTCATTTTAGAATGGTTGTTTTCCAAAAATTCTTGAAGAAGAGCGGAAAACGGGACTCGGACCCGCGACCCCAACCTTGGCAAGGTTGTGCTCTACCAACTGAGCTATTTCCGCATTAAAAGTGTTAAAAAGATGGTGAAGAGGAGGAGACTCGAACTCCCACGTCGCAATTGACACTACCCCCTCAAAGTAGCGCGTCTACCAATTCCGCCACCTCTCCA
>CACXTX010000014.1:36497-39498 GCA_902770635.1 uncultured Prevotellaceae bacterium
GCTCTTTTTTGTTCAACATGTTGAGCGGAAAACGGGACTCGGACCCGCGACCCCAACCTTGGCAAGGTTGTGCTCTACCAACTGAGCTATTTCCGCCTATTCTTTCCTCTTAGAGGAGCATCTCTCTCGATTGCGGATGCAAAGGTAATGCTTTTTTCGGAACTGGCAAACTTTTTTGCTGTTTTTTTTCGAAAAATTGCATTAATCCATCCTATTTCGGTAGTCCTCGTAGCCAAAACGGCGTAAAATCTCCAGTTTTCCGTCACATCTAAGCATCCCTATCGAAGGATGTGTGATGCCGTTAAACGTGTTGGTCTTCACCGTCGTGTAGTGTATCATATCCTCGAATATCACCTCATCGGCCACCTTCAATTCGTGGTCAAAACGCCAATCGCCCATGAAGTCACCGCTCAGACAGCTGTTGCCACCAAGGCGATACACCCACTCTTCACTATTCACTCTTTCACTATTCACTTCCACGTGTTCGGCCCCGCGAACATCTGGGTAGTAGGGCATTTCCAAGCAGTCGGGCATGTGACACGTAAAGCTAACATCCAGGATAGCCGTCCTTATGCCCTTGTCCTCGACAACATCCACCACACTGGCCACCAGCGGACCCGTCTGCCAGGCAAACGCACTTCCCGGCTCGAAAACCACTTTCAGGTGGGGATAACGCTCATGGAAACCCTGCATCAGCCGTACCAGCAGCTCTATATCGTAGTCCTTGCGCGTCACCAGGTGTCCGCCTCCAAAGTTTATCCACTCCAGCTGTCCGAACCACTTCGAGAACTTCGCCTCGATATGCTGCAACGTACGTTCGAACACATCTGCACCACTCTCACAATGACAATGACAATGAAAACCCCTGATGTCCTTGGGCAACTGCTCAGGCAGTTTGTCAGCCGTCACCCCGAAGCGCGTTCCTGGTGCACAAGGGTTATACAACAAGGTGCCCACCTCAGAGTACTCAGGATTCACCCTCAGCCCCAGCGAGCACTCCCCTGCCCTTTCGTGAAACCGCTCATACTGAGAGAGCGAGTTGAAGGTCAGATGACTCGAACAGCGCACGATGTCGTCAAACTCCTCGTCTTTATAGGCCGGCGAATAAGTATGAGCCTTTGCTCCAAACTCTTCCAGTGCCAACCGGGCCTCACTCAGCGAACTGGCCGTTGTCGAGTTGATGTACTCACGGAATATCGGGAACGTCTTCCACAGGGCAAACGCCTTAAACGCCAGTATCCATTCCGACTGCGTGCGACGTTCCACCTCACTAATCAGCGCCAGATTCCTACGCAGTTTCTCTTCCTCTATTATATATATAGGTGTATTCATGCTGGCAATTACTCTTTATTCTCATCAGACTGCAATAGCCCGAGGAATTCTTTTAGTTTTAATACAAGTATCTGAGGAAATTCGACTTCTTTCAACACATCGTAGTGCTTGTCGTCAGAAACGATATAGGTGGCATTGGCAGCAAAAGCACAGTCCACAAACTTATTGTCATCATGATCTGCTTCTATTAATTGGAGCCTGAAATACGGGTCAATGAGTTCGACAAATTTACTTTCCAACAGCAAGTGAATAACATTAGACGCAACTTCGACAGACATCTTCTGCGTGATGATTTCCGCATACTCCTCAAGAATTTCAGTAGAGACACACAAAATATATTCCCCAGCTTGAAGCCCTTTCCAAACTGAGTAGTACTGCCCTCGCCTCGACAGGGAAGAGATCAGACAGTTGGTGTCGAGCACTATCTTTCTACTTGGCATACTTGTATGGAGTACGCAGGTGTTCTTTAAGAACGGCCTCGTTTTTCTCATCGTCCCATTGACCAGACTCCCAAAGTTTGTCCACCTCCTCATCGACACGACGGGCATAGTAGTCGCAAATGACCTGACGAAGTTCGTCAACCTCTTCGACCGTCTTCATGGAACCCAAGAGCCTGAGTATGCTCATTTGTGCTTCGTTTAATACAGTTGATGCCATAATCAAATACGTATTTCTTATTAACCTTGTCGCGGATTCCCCCACGTACCGTTTGCAAAGGTACAAAAAAATAATGGAACCGCCAAACAGCAGTCCCATTTCTTTTTTCAAAATCCTTAATGACACCAATGACACTTGACACCAATGACACCATCACTTCTCAATTTTCTTATATCGTCCTCTCTCTGTCTGGTCGATAAGGCCCTGCCTCTTCCAGTTCTTCAGCATCTGTTTGACGGCGTTTCTTGACACATTTGCACCTTTCACACTGACGGTCTGCTGCAGGGCAGCCTCGAAGCTGAAGTCGAAGTCCAGTCGGGCGAATATCGAGTCGTTCTTGCCCATTCGCTGACGGTCGGCTGTACCCACATAGTCTCGGCTGCTGAAGGCGTGTTCTATGCGTTCGCGGAAGAAGTAGAGCGCACAGTCCATCAGGTAGTCGGCCACCACGTTATAGACCTCCAGCAGCTGCGGCGTCTGTGCCTTCTTCAGCAGCTTTATCCAGATGTCGGGATGCATCTTGAGCTGTTTCTCAGCCCCGCTGAATCCGTATTGTGTAATCAGCTGGTCGGCCACCCGGCAGAGCATGATGCAACAGGTCATACGCTGTGTCGTTACGCAGATGCGGAAACGCTGGCGGGCCTTGGTCTTATCGTCGCTCTTGATCGACTCCACACGCACCTGCTCCAACCATTCACGCCCTTTCTCCTCCAGCTTCGGCAGTTCTACCGCACCCTGCATCAGCGGCAGCAGGTGAGCCACCTGGTGAATGCGCTCCGCCTGTCGGTCGGTCAGTATATACGGCTTCTCGTCCAGCGGTGCATAGGTATTGTCGGGCGTACGGGCTACGGCAATACGGCTTTGGAATCCGTCAGTATAGTTAGCCACTACACGAAAAAGTGCATCGGGTGTCCCGCACATGGTCACGTTCCATAGCAGGTGGTCTATGTGGACGTTTACCGCCTCTGCCGAACGAGCCTCGCGATCGAACCTGCTCCCGTCGTAGCTCTGA
>CACXTX010000015.1 GCA_902770635.1 uncultured Prevotellaceae bacterium
GGGTACATAGTAGTATCCACTCGAAACTCTTATCTCAAAGGCATCCTCACTACGCTCACTATTTATAATAAGGTATAAGGAACCGTTTTCGTCGTCTTGCGCAAACCTTGCGAATTTTCCGGACTCTAAACCGAGAGCCGTGGCGGTTTCAGCTGTAAAACCAAGCCTTCCTGAAGCCTGGATGGTCGCTTTCAATTTTGTTGCGAATTGCTTTGCACTTAATAGTTTGATTGCCATATCTGAAAATTTTGCTGCAAAGATAGTAATAAATATCTTTCCTGCCAATAATTTGCGTCCGAAAATAATGTTAAAAACTGCTAACGCACGCTTTCCCGTCTCCCGGCAAATGCAAAAGAAAAGCAAAACAAAACGCAAAGAGAATGAAAATAATCCTTATCTTTGCAGCATGAAACAAAAGTGTTAAGATTATGACAGCATTACAACTGAATGCGGAACTATACCGCGCCATGGATGAGAATAGAGAAACGGAAGTCAGTCACGGCTTCCGTTTCTTTGTGTCTTGGTTTTGTCGGCCGCTTTACAATGCAGCCACTTTCTTCAGTTCGTTCGTGATAGCCGGTTGATGAAATCGTGTATGACACGTACCTGTCATACTGTCCCCCTGATTCGACAAAATACAACAAAAAGTGGGCAAAGATACAACTTTTTTTTTAAATAATCGCATAGTTGAATGAAAAACTTACAGAAATCGCAGATTTTCGAAGTTTTATAGCGAATGATTTTAGGTACCTGTCATACAGAAAGCGCCTGAAATATTTGCATATCTCAAGTTTTTTTCGTAACTTTGTAGGGTATTCAGAAGGTGATCTGATACCATGAAAACACACACAATTAACCCTATTTATTAACATTTAAAACACAACGATTATGAACAAGACATGGAAAACAATTCTGCAGATTCTCGGGTACATCATTGCTGCCATCCTCGGCGCAGCTGGTGAGGCAACTATGATGTAAGATGTATGATGTAAGAGTTATTACGCTATGGAAAACACGCGATTCAAAATCTCTCAGTATGCTTGTGCGGTGCTGCTCATCGTGAGCAGTATCGCGCTCGTAGCCTATCAGGTCATCATGATTGACGATGTGTCCAACGGTCTGCTGGTCTATGTGGCACAGGCCTTCCTGCTCGTCGCCAGCATCTTCGGACTTGACTACTATGTAAAACTTATCAGCAAGAAAATCGATGGAAAGCACAACAATCAATGACACTCGGCTGTCGCCCCACTTCCGGCTGGGCGAGTTTATCAGTCTGAACAAATACCCGGATAACAAGCCCACCATGCAGCACGTGGCGAACATGGTCTACGGCTGCGTGATGCTCCTGGAACCTGCCCGACAGGTGGTCGGTCCCATCCTCGTCAACTCCGGTTTCCGCAACGAGGATGTCAACCGCCATGTGGGTGGCGTCCCGAACTCGCAGCACTTGCTCGGCCAAGCTGCCGACATTCGCCCCCGTGACCCTCAACAGTTCCAACGCTTGGTCGATTTCCTCAAGGCTCACCAACTCACCGACCAACTACTCACGGGCAATGGCTGGCTCCACATCTCCTGGAGTCCGTTCACCACGCCGCGGCATCAAGTCCGCATCGGTTATTACAAATAGAAAAAGTGCACAACGGGGTCTCCGCTGTGCACTTTTGTCACACGGTGCCAGGCACGGTGTGATACTCCTTAATTCAACCGACCATTATTTAAGCTCTGTTAGCCGTCGAGCCTTATGCCTCCATCGCTGCTGCCTGGAATAGACACTTCTTCATTTGCTTCTTTCCAATCTAATAGCACCTTCTCATCCATGAATCCACAATATATTAGATGGCTTCCAATTCTGGTAGTATGACATCCTAGACCGCTCCTTCCCCAATTTCCATCGAACGAAGAATATCAATGTCGAGGTGGGCCGCGCCCTGAACCACTTGGGCTATCAGCCTTACAAGACCACCGCGTGCCAGAAGTATTTCATCGAGGAACTATTTTAATAATACTTGTATTAAATTGTGGAAAAATGATGCTCAATTCAAAAAAAGTTTATAACTTTGCAGCAAATTATCAACTCTACTTTAAAATTGCAGAATAAAAATTGTTTGATATGAAAAAGACAAATTGGATGAAGGGCTTAGCCGTGATGGCAATGGGCCTCGCAATAACCTCTTGCAACAAGGCCGACTCGCTCAGCGCGGTAACCGAAGAGGTTGTCAAGGAAAACGCAGAAGCTAAGCTGGGCATTGAGATTGCCCCCGGACAGACATGGCAGATGACCCAAAACGTTACGGCGAACATCGTCGTGAACCTGGGTCTTGACGAGCGTTATACCGTAGCTTTCTACGACGAGAACCCCTTCGTTGACGACAACGCCCTTTTCTACGGCGAAACGGAGGTAAAGGAAGGTGCGGCAAAGACGCTGGCTATGACCATCCCCTCGAACATGGACAGGCTGTTTGTGGCCACCTTCGACAGCAAGTTGCGTAGCGTGGTGAACACCGTAACGGTGGAGAACGGAAAGATAGACGCCATCATTGGCGAGGGAACCACCAAGAGCGCCCATCGTGCCCAGGAGAGCGACTACAGCGGTTCGTTTGCCAAGACGGCCAGCGACTACTTGAAAGGGCTGACGGTGGCGGATATGAAGGGCTACTATGCCATTACCGACGAGATTATCACGGACTATACCAGCAACGGCAACCATACGCTGACCGATGCCACATGGAGCAAAGGTCTGAACGGCGGATTTATCGGCGACGGCAAGCACTTCCGCGTGGCAGCCGGTACGACCATTAACGAGAGTTTCAACCTAAACGGCACGTATGGCGTGATAAACGATGTCGTCATTTACATCGAAGGTACCGTCCACCTGAAGGGCAACACCATGAACGGTCCTACCATGGTCATTGGCAATGGCGGCAAGGTGATTGTTGACAGTTACACCACGTTCAGCAATAGCGGCCGCTTTGTCATTCTTCCTGGTGGAGAGATGACTGGCAGCGCAGGTTTGAAGATTTCCAACGGTTCGTACTGCTACAATGCAGGCACCATTAACACGACAGGAGAACTGGACGTCAACGGCACCGATTTCTATAACTGCGGTACCGTAAAGGTGGACGCGTTGAACAACCAGTCGGGAGGCATCATTACCAACTTCGGAAAGATGGAGATTCGCACCAACAATGGCGATTCCAACACCTACAACTGCACCGTTATCAACGGCTGTTATATGCACTACAAGGCAAATGCGGGCATGGGCACACTGACCCTTCTTGACAACAGCCGTCTGGATGTTGACGGACAGGTAAGCATTGCCGGCGGAGTATATTATGGACAAGGAGCCATACTCTACGACAAGAGCGAAATCAATGCAGGATCCATCTTCCTGAACGGCACCAAGTTTACAGGTCCGTCGGGCTCTGGAACCTATGCCATTGTCAAGACCGGCAAGATGCTGGTAAACGAGGGTAATGACCTGGAAGCCCAAGGAAACGTGTATTTCGACTGGAACTACAACACGGGACTTTATGACCACAACAACCAGCGAAGCTACAATTGCACGGAGGATAACGGCTATACGTACCTGAGCGTTATCAAGCAAAAGAACCTGAAATATACGAATAGCAACAATTCGGCACTGATCATTCCAGCAGGCGACTGCACAGGCCTGGGCAACAACCCCAGCGGTGCTTCGTCAGGCGTCATCCCCAAGAACTATCCCGTTTACAGCTATGCTTTCGAGGACACCAGGGTGGGCGACTACGACATGAACGACGTGGTCATCAAGGCACAGGAGACGGCTGACGGCAAGATTAACCTGAAGGTAGTGGCGTGTGGTGCTACGCTGAACCTGAACATCCGCCTCTATCCCGCCCAGGGTACCCGTGCTGCCAACGAGGCTGCCCACTACCAGGGCACACCCACCAACCTGTCGTACAACGGACAAGAGGAAGTACACGCCATGCTGGGTGCCGACGCTATGGCAATGGTCAACACAGGTTCGACGGCTACGGCACGCCCCATTACCATCCAGATCAGCAAGGGCAGCTACGACCCGGCACACTTGCCACTGGCCATCTACTCAGCCCAGCAAGGCGAAATCCGACTTGCCGGTTCAGGACAGGCACCCTTCGGCGTAGTCATTCCCAAAGACTGGAGCTGGCCTACCGAGCGTGAATGCGTCACCGCTGCATACGACAAGACAAATGCTTACAACGACGACAATGGCAATCCCGTCAACCAGAGTTTCTCCACGTTTGCGGCTGTAGCAGGTGCTGCCGAGAAATGGTACAACTATGCTACCGGATCGGTCATGAACGAAAGAGACCTGGGATTCTAAAGTATGTATCAAGTGAAGCAAATTTTCGGACTCATAACGGTCGCCTTGGTGGCCTGCACAACACTGACGTCGTGCAAGAAGAACCTGTTCGATGCCGAACTGACCAAGGAGGCGCTGAAACTGACGTTCCATAACGACGTGGTGGACCCTAACCACACCTGGTGTCTGCTGGACGACGAGACGGTAAACGTAACGGCTAATGTAGAAGATGTGAAGCGCATCGAGATACTGTCTGTCAATCCGTATGACTCACAAGGAAAGAGCGTGGAGCTGATGGCTAAGCGTGACGTAACGGAAAACGAGAGGGTCAGCATGACCTATTCGGTGCCACAAGCCAACGACAGCGTTTACGTGGCAGCAGTCACGGCAGACGGCTCCTACCGCGTAGTGGCTATCGAGCCAGGAGTTGAAACCGTTGACTTTACAACCATCAACACGAAGAACAGCGGGACACTGACAACGCCCGTTCTGCAAGAGGTGTTCTACTGCTATTGCAACACGTTTCCGCAACCCAGTGCCACCTGGAGCTTTACCGATTGCGTGATGACACTGTCGAAGGAGGTTATCAATGCACAGACACTTCGCATCTATGTGACGCTGGCAGCACTGGGCAGCACAACCCAGACAGCAGCAGCTCTGCGACTGGACGGCATCAAGTACAGCGACGTGGAAAGCATCACCATTTCGAACAACAACACCTTTAACAACAACGGGAACGTAAGGCGCACCATCATCAGAGACGAGGCCCTGGGACTGCAGGGACAGGATGGCTCCTTTGTCATCAACCTGTTTGACGACGGACACCTGGCCTTCAATGCCAAGGCAGACGATGCAGGCATCATTGCAAGATACTTCATCAACATCACGCACAACACCGACGAAACACACAAGGAATACAGCCCTGTGACGGTAAGCTACGACGTGAAGTTCAAGAAGAGCAATGCCGCCTATAGCGTCAGCTTCGGACACATGGACCCCTTTATCCTGTACTACTTCAACAGCAACGTATGGGAGGTTCACAAGTATGCCTACAAGTTCAAGGAGACACTCTACAGCTATTACAGCGACAGCCCTTCCAGCTACGACTCAGGCTTTACCTGGGCGTTGGAGGTTCCCTACAAGGAGTTCCGCTATCCGCTGCAAGGCATCTCGATGGGTAGCTACAAGAACGGTGTGATATACGGAGCTTACCAGAAACCCTACCACTCGTTTGGTGAATGGGGTGCCGACATGACCGTTGCCCGCGACTGGTATCTGTATCCGTCACTCAATGTCTATTAAAAAGATTACAAAGCATATATGGTACTGAATTATATCTGGGTAGCTTTCTTCCTTATAGCATTTGCCATTGCAGCGATAAAGCTGCTGTTTATGGGAGATTTCGAGGTATTTCCTGCCATGATGGATTCCACGTTCTCATCGTCCAAGACGGCGTTTGAGATATCGCTCGGCTTGACGGGTGTGCTATCCCTATGGCTGGGCATCATGAAGGTGGGCGAGAAAGGTGGTGTCGTCAACGTGCTGGCCAAGTTGTTGTCACCGGTGTTCACCAAGCTGTTTCCCGACATTCCCAAGGGACATCCCGTAACGGGATCTATCTTCATGAACATTGCCGCCAACATGTTGGGACTGGACAATGCAGCCACCCCGCTGGGACTGAAGGCCATGGAGCAGATGCAGGAACTGAACCCGAAGAAGGACACGGCCTCGAACCCGATGATCATGTTTCTGGTGCTGAACACGTCGGGACTGACGCTGATTCCCGTCAGCATCATGGTATATCGTGCACAGATGGGTGCCGCCCAACCAACCGACATCTTCATCCCCATCCTGCTGGCTACGTTCTTCTCTACCTTGTCGGGCATCATCATCACGTCGCTCTATCAACGCATCAACCTGCTGAACCGCGTCATTCTGTTAACGCTAGGAGGAGCCTGTGCGGTGGTGGCTGCTATCATCTGGGGATTCTCGCAGATGAGTCCCGACACCATGAACCGTGTCAGCACGACGGCAGCCAATATCCTGCTGATGACCATCATCACAGGCTTCATACTGGCTGGTGTGCGGAAGAAGGTGAACGTCTATGACGCCTTCATCGAAGGAGCCAAGGACGGCTTTCAGACTGCCGTGCGCATCATTCCCTACCTAGTGGCTATCCTGGTGGGCATCGGTGTTTTCCGTGCCTCTGGTGCTATGGATATGCTCATTGGAGGCATGCGGTGGTGTGTGGAACTGACTGGTGTTAATGCCCAATGGGTAGACGCTATGCCAACGGCGTTGATGAAGCCGTTGAGTGGCAGTGGCGCCCGTGGTATGATGGTGGACGCGATGACGACTTATGGCGCCGACTCGTTTGTGGGTCGTCTGTCGTGTGTGTTCCAAGGTTCTACGGATACCACCTTCTACATCTTAGCCGTTTACTTCGGCAGCGTAGGCGTGTCGAAGACGCGTCATGCCGTTTCCTGCGGTCTGTTGGCCGACCTGGCAGGCATCATAGCCGCCATCGCCATCTGCTATTTATTCTTTAACTAGTCATACAAAGTACTAGAAAACGCTGAAAAAACAATGGGTAAGCTAACAACCATTTTCAAGGATACAGCCATCTACGGATGGTGTTGTTGACATTCGGTATGGAGACAACCTATTTCCGGTTTACCAACAAGACGCATACGGACTCAGAGACGGTCTATGGCACCACATTGATTACCGTGGGCTCGATTTCGCTGACGTTTGCCGTACTGGTACTGCTATTGTTGTCACCTATCAGTCAGCTGATGGGTTATGGCGACCATCCCGACTATGTAGGTGTGATGGCTGTCACGATAGCCATCGACGCCTTCCTGTGCATTCCCTTCGCCCACTTGCGCCAGCAGCGCAAGGCCCTCAAGTTTGCAGCCCTCAAGCTGTTGAACATCATGGTGTCCATCCTGCTGAACCTTATCTACTTCTACTTCATGGACGGCAAGGATGTGGGCTATGTGTTCTATATCAACCTGGTATGCACGGTGATGCTTGCCGTCTGCCTGATTACGGAATATACCGGTTTCCGCTGGAAACTGGACACCAAGTTGCTCCGCACCATGCTCAGCTATTCGTGGCCTATCCTGGTGCTGGGCATTGCCGGCATCCTGAACCAGACGGCCGACAAGATGCTGTTCCCTTACATTTACAAGGGCAGCGATATGCATGCGCAACTGGGCATCTATGGTGCCTGCTCGAAGATAGCCATGATTATGGCGATGATTACACAGGCATTCCGCTTTGCCTACGAACCTATCGTCTTTGCGGGAGTCAAGGACAAAGACCAGCGTGAGATGTACACGAAGGCGATGAAGTATTTCATCATCTTCACCCTGCTGGCCTTCCTGATGGTGGTGGGTTACATAGACCTGCTGAAATACATTGTCCGCAATCCCGACTATTGGGTAGGACTGAAGGTCGTACCTATCGTGATGGCTGCTGAAATCATGATGGGTATCTACTTCAACCTGTCGTTCTGGTATAAGATTATCGACAAGACCATCTGGGGAGCTGTCTTTTCGGGCATTGGCTGTGCCGTGCTGCTTTTGGTCAACATCATCTTCGTACCCAAATACGGCTTCATGGCTTGTGCATGGGGCGGCTTTGCAGGATATGGCGTTGCCATGCTTGCCAGCTATTTTGTGGGACAGAAGTACTATCCGCTCAACTACCCGATGAAGGACATAGCCCTGTATGTTTGGCTGACTATCATGGCCTTTACGACGATGGTTATCGTCAGAGGCAGTGAATCGCTACTAGTGTCGTTGTCTGTCAATACACTGCTCATCCTGCTCTTCGTGGCTGTTATCATCAAGCGTGACCTGCCCATGAGGAAGTTGCCTGTTATGGGAAAATATTTTAAATAAAATACATTATGAAAAAACTATTCTTAACATTGATGTGTCTGTGTTCACTCATTGCTAAAGCTGACGAGGGCATGTGGACACTCTACAACCTGCCTGATGCCGTCTATAACCAGATGAAGCAGTATGGCTTCCAGTTGTCTAAGGAACAACTCTATCAGAGCGAGAATGCCGTCAAGAATGCCGTAGTCAACTTCGGCGGGTTCTGCTCGGGTGTCGTGGTATCACCCGACGGCCTCGTATTCACCAACCACCACTGCGGTTTCGATGCCATCCGCCAGCACTCTACCGTGGAGCACGACTATATGCTGAACGGATTCTATGCCAAGAGCTTCGAGGAAGAACTGCCCAACGAAGACCTGTTTGTCAGCTTCATGATCGAACAGAAGGACGTGACCGACCAGATTGTACCAGCCCTGAAAGGCATCAAGCGAAACAAGCAGGGTGTTATTGTAGATAGCATCGAGAATGCCTGGCAGAAGGAGATACGCCAGAAGGACTCTACGCTGCGTGTTGAAATCAAGCCATTCTACGAGGGTAACAAGTACTACTGCACCACCTACCGCGACTTCAACGATGTGCGCCTGGTGTTCACCGTGCCCAAGTCGATGGGTAAGTTCGGTGGTGAGACGGACAACTGGATGTGGCCTCGCCAGACATGCGACTACTCCGTGTTCCGTATTTATGCCGATCCCAAGACGAACGGTCCTGCCAAGTATTCCAAGGATAATGTTCCCTATCATCCCCAATCGTGGGCTCCTGTATCCTTGCAGGGCTACAAGCCTGGCGACTTCTGTATGATTATGGGCTATCCTGGCTCTACCAGCCGTTACCTGTCGAGCTATGGCATTCAGGAGCGCCGCGACGCCATCAATGCGCCTCGCGTTCAGGTTCGTGAGGTGAAGCAGAAGGTGATGCTTCGCCACATGCGTGCTTCGGAGGCGGTTCGTATCATGTATGAGTCGAAGTATGCCAGCTCTTCCAACTACTGGAAGAACAGCATTGGCATGAACAAGTGTATCGACAGCATCGCACTCATCCAGCAGAAGCAGCAGTTCGAGGCGAAGATTCGTCAGTGGCAGGATCAGACAGGCTATCTGAAGGGCGAGCTGGACTTTGACAAGCTGGCCAAGCTGTATCAGCAGCGCATGAAGCTGACACGGGTACGCACCCTGTTCAGAGAGACCTTCTTCTCTTTCGATGACCAGCTAACGACTCGTGCATGGCGCAGCAACTGGGGTATAAAGGTCCAGGGACCAGAGAACAAGCCCCAGAAGCAGTTCTTTACCTTCGACGACAATAGCAAGGAGTGGGACCAGGCTACCGACTGCGAGCTGCTGTCCACACTTATCAGCAACTATCGCCAGCAGGTGGACAGCGAGTATCTGCCCGACTTCTACCAGACCGTCGATAAGAAATTCCACGGTGACTATGTGGCCTACGTCAACGCACTGTACAAGAAATCAGTGCTGATGAAGAACGGCAAGCCCATCTACTTCAATAAGAAGAGTTACAAGAAAGACCTTGGCGTGCAATATGGTCTTGCCATCAACGAGCTCCTGGCCAAGATCAATGCCGACCTGGGACAGTTCAGCAACGATATTGCCGAGCAGGAGAAACTGCTGTGTGCTGCCGTGCTGCGCATGGAGATGGACATGCCCAACTATTCGGATGCCAACTTCACGCTGCGCATGACTTACGGACAGATTGGCGAATATACGCTGGGCGGACGTCCTTCAGGCTATTACACCACAGCCCGTTCGTTGTGGGAGAAGATGCAGAAGGCCGACCAGAACTTTGAATACTTTGCAGAGCCTGTGATGCACGAGTTGATGGCACAAAAAGACTTTGGAAAGTATGCCGACTCCTTGACGAAGACCATGCAGCTCTGCTTCCTGTCGAACAACGACATCACGGGCGGCAACTCGGGTTCTCCCATCTTCAACGGCAAGGGTGAACTGCTCGGCTTGGCGTTCGACGGCAACTGGGACAGCCTGGCCAGCGACATCTTCTTCGACCGTCAGCTGGCACGCACCATCAATGTGGATGTGCGCTACATGCTGTTCATGATGGACAAGTGGGGACATGCCGACCGTCTGCTGAAAGAGATTAACGCCAAATAAAAGCAAGTTACATGAAGACGTTGTTGCTGTCTTTACTTCTCCTTACGTCCTTGTCCGTGGCGGCTCAAAACAATGCTGCCACGGCGGCACAGGGCGACGCAAGCGCGTCGGCTGAGAGCGATGTCGTCCTGATGGCTATTCTGCCCAGTAACATCTTCACGGCAGGCGAGCAAAGGGACATCGAGGTGAAGATAGCCAACAACAGCGGGCACTCGCTGAAAGGCAAGACGCTGATATGGGCCCTTGGCAACATGGAGGGCGACATGACGATTCCTGACGGCGAGGGGCTTATCACGGTAGGC
The DNA here is from genome assembly GCA_902770635.1 of uncultured Prevotellaceae bacterium. Lineage (GTDB taxonomy): Bacteria > Bacteroidota > Bacteroidia > Bacteroidales > Bacteroidaceae > Prevotella. The sequence goes on from CACXTX010000015.1 coordinate 10,652, forward strand.
ACCATACCTTTCGTGGCCCCTCTCCTTCATACACGCTGCGACCTGCTGCTGTATCTTTTCATCTACAACACCAACTATCGCAATACTTATAAGGTGTGGATTTACCCCTCGGAAGAAGAGAAGCCTATTTCTTCTTCCGAGGTTTTCTAATAGCCCAGCCTTCTTCGCTGAAGTCGGGGATTTCTCCTTTTAATTTCTTGGAATCAGGGTTTAAAAACTGCATCCAGTCCTCCTTTTTGTAGGTCTTGGATTCACTGGATTTTCGGGGGGTACTAGAATCTCTAGAGGGTCTAGAGGAACTAGATGATCTAGAAGATCTAGAATCTCTAGAGGACTTTGAACCTCGGGTGGGTTTGCCGCCCTCGTCCGCATCGTTACATCGCACGTCGCGGTTCTTGTAGCGCTGACCGTTGACGTACTTGATAACGCGCTCGGCATCCTCTTCGGGCACCTCGAAGTACGACATGGTAGTCAGCAGGTCGATATGTCCCACGCTGACATGTCCGTGAACATGCTTGTTCAGGAACTGCATCAGCTCGCCGGGATAGAAGCCGTCCTTCTTGCCCAGATTGATGAAGAGCTTGGTGAAACCCTCAGAGGTCGGCGTAGCCTGCTTCCTACTCCTTCCCTCCTTACTCCTCAACTCCTTACTCCTTCCCTCCTTACTACTTACCACCCCAATTTCCGGGGCATCAGCATAGTAGGCCAGGAATTTGCCGAACTCCATGGACACAATCTTCTTGATGAGGTCGTCCTTGTCCACATACTCGAAGTATCGGCTGATGTCCTGCATAAAGGGAGCAATCTGCTCCTCATCGACATCGGCCTTGACAATCTGGTCCATGACCTTGTAGAGCTGCTTCTTGCAGATTTCCTCCGCCGATGGGATAACACCCTGTTCGAACTGCTTGCCAATCTCGCGCTCGATGTTGCGAATCTTGAACTTCTCGCGGCTGTGGACGATGCTGATGCTAGTGCCCTTCTTGCCGGCACGACCGGTACGTCCCGAGCGGTGGGTGTAGTTCTCGATGTCGTCGGGCAGTCCGTAGTTGATGACGTGCGTCAGGTCATCGACGTCCAGTCCGCGGGCAGCCACGTCGGTGGCCACCAGCAGCTGCACGGTATGCTGGCGGAACTTCTGCATGGTCAGGTCGCGCTGTTGCTGCGAGAGGTCGCCGTGCAGCGCCTCAGCGTTATATCCGTCCTTGATCAGCTTGTCGGCCACCTCCTGCGTCTCTACCTTCGTGCGACAGAAGATGATGGCGAAGATGCGCGGATAGTAATCTACCAGCCGCTTCAGTGCCTGGTACTTGTCCTTGGCATTCACCATGTAGTAGATGTGGTTCACGTGTTCGGCACCCTCGTTGCGGCTGCCCACCACGATTTCCTTGTAGTCGTGCAGATATCCCTTGGCAATGCGCTCGATGTCGCGGCTCATGGTGGCCGAGAAGAGCAGCGTGTTGCGGTTTTCGGGCACACCCTCCAGGATGGCATCGATGCTCTCCTGGAATCCCATGTTCAGCATCTCGTCGGCCTCGTCCAGCACCACGTTCTGCACGTCGTCCAGCTGTGCCACGCCGCGCTTCATCAGGTCGGCAATCTGCAGGCAGAGCTCACGCGTCGGCGCCAGAATCAGTGCCAAGGGAATGCCGCGGCCTATCTCGCCCAGCTGCGGGCGAGATTTCTCAGCAATGCGCTGCAATACGGGAATGCCGAACGCTGCCGTCTTGCCCGTGCCCGTCTGGGCCAGTGCAATGACGTCGTTTCTGTTTCCTAACAGATAAGGTATTACCTCCTCTTGTACAGGCATGGGCTGTACAAACCCCATTTCCTCGATGGCCTTGCGGATTTCCCCGCTCACGCCAAGTTCTTCAAATGTCTTCAAATTCTAATTCTATTATGTTTTATATGTATGCTAAACTATATCTCCGTCCGGCTTGTCGTTGACCAAGTGCACGTCGCACTGTGGGAAAGGAATGCTGATGCCCGCCGCGTTCAGCGCCTCGTAGATGACCTCCTTGGAGCGGTCCACGTAGCCGATGCGCTCAGCCACCAGCACGTACTGCTTCACGGCGACATCGACGGCACTGTCGCCCATATTGCTGACCACGACCTTGATGCCATACTTCGGGTCCACGATTTCGCGCCCGTAGTTGTCCTTGGTCCTCATTCGCTGCATGGCGTTGACCAGCACCTGCCGTACCGTCTTGATGTCGGTGCCGTATGCCACTCCGACCTTCATCGTGGTAAGCTCGTAGGAGTTGTTGCGCGTGAGGTTGTTGAAGTTCTTGCCGAAGAGCGACGAGTTCAGGAACGACATCTCCGTACCCTCGATGGTCTCCGCCTGCACGCACTGGTAGTTGATGGCGGTCACTCTTCCCCTGACGCCCTCGCACTCTATCCAGTCGCCTACCCTGAGACGTCCGCTCATGAGCTGAATGCCATAGATGAAGTTGTTGATGGTATCCTTCAGTGCCAAACCGATACCAGCCGAGAGACCTCCGGCAATGAGTCCGAGCGAGCCGGTAGGGACGTTCCATACGGTGACTACGACAACGGCAAATCCCATCCAGACGAGCACGCTGATGATGCTGTTGCCCAGCGACAGGTTGATTTCATTGGCGCGGATGGCGGTGCGGTTATGCTTGCGCATAAATGCCGAGTAGCGCAAGTATTGCCAGATGGCATGTATGGCACGGCTGAGGTAGCGCACTACGAAGAAGAGTATGGACAGATAGACGATGCTGCCTACCGATATGCGCAGGGTCTCGGCACCAGTGGAGTCAACAAGGTGTAAGAAGGGGCTCTCGTAGAAACGGACAAACAGGTCGTCGAAGTCGAACATGCTCAGCGACTGGCGCACACACAGCGGCAGTGAGAGCAGCACCATGGCAGGCACGGCCACCTGGCGGATGAAGTCGTAGAACCAAGTGGCTCCGAAGAGCAGCGACTCGCGGTCCTCGCCCGAGACGTAGGTGATGCGGTTGCGCATGTTATCCACCCGTTTGTCCAGCCACCGTTCCTTGTATCGGTTCAACAAATCGACGATGCAGACGACGGTGAGCCACACGGCCAGCAGGAAGTACCACGACACCAGTATGAGCATGGCCACGAAGGTGTAGCCGAAGAAGGCGAAGAGGAAGGCGACGAGATAGACGGCCAGCGACACCCATCCCAGCGTGCTGTCGATGGAGGTAGCCTTTCCGGTGACCCAGTAGCAGCAGCACATCTGCCACACGGCAATGGCGAGCAGTACGGGCGGGAAGAGCAGCACCATCATCTTGTCGGGCATGAAGGTGATGCGGCATGCCACAATCATCATAACCACGAGGAATGTGGCTGAGTAGAGCAGGAAGCCCTGCCGGAACTGTTCGGGCTTGACGCGCAGCAGCAGCGATCCGGTGATGGCTATGAGCAGCCACAGCACGGTGTTGACATGGCGGGTGCCCATATCGATGTACTCGACGCCGTCCTCGGAGAGTCCCAGTATGAGGTAGTAGGCGATGGCGCCGATGAGCAGCGAGATGATGGACAGTTTCTTCTTGGCCACATACCGCTTCATGCGGGTGTAGCGGTATAGCAGCCACAGCACCAGCAGCGTAAAGAGCCAGAAGATGGAAAGGATGACAATCTGGGCGGTACTGATGAACAGCATCAAGGTGTTGAGCGCCCTACTGGACATGCCGTTGATGTATTCAGAGTCCTTCTCGTCAGGGGAACTCGCTTTGAGGGCATCGTTCAGTTCCCACAGGCTGTACTGTTTGCGCAAATCCACCTTGGTCTTTTGCAAGAAGTATCTCGGGTTGGCCAGGATTTCGAGGAAGGGCGTCTGTCCGTCCAGGAAGATGTATTGCTCCAGATCACGGTAGCGTGACTGAGCGTAGTCGTAGTTCTCCTTCAGTCGCAGGTAAGCCTCCTGGTAGTGGGTGCTGTCGGCCACGACTTTGGCGCGGTTCTCGGCGTTCATCTTCAGCATTTCCGATGCGTAGTATATGCACGAGTCGCGCAGCGCCTGGCCGACGGAGTCGAGCACAAAGGGTGCAGACAGCGAGTCTTTGAAGGCAATGCGGATGACCTCCATCTCCAGCGACGACAGTGAGTCTGTCAGGTGTGCGTCCAGCGAGTCGTTGCGATACAGCAGGCTGTCGGGCACCACCGCAATCTCCGTCTCCTTCATGCGCGGCGGCAGTCGTCGCAGTGCCTCTATCAGTCGGGCGTTGCGGTCTATCTCGTAGTTCAGACTGGCCACTATCTTGTCGTAGGGCCTGCGGTCCTTGCTGAAGTCCTTATAGTTGGCCGTCACCTTCTTCAGTGCGAAGGCCAGGTCGAGCGTCATCTCCTGCTCCTGGGTATATAGCAGTATGGACAGCTTGTCCGACTGGGTGATAACGTCTATCATGCGCTGGTGTTGCCGCTGATAGTCGTCGTCGAAGCGCTGCTGGGCCTCCGCGCGCTGTTGGTAGTCGGTGCGCAGTTCGTTGCACAGCTCCTTCAGCGTGTTGGTCAGCGACCGTCCGCTCACGATGGCCATAAGTGGAATGGATATCAACAGTAGTGCAAATATACTTGCCAGCAGTTTCTTATTCATTATATATATATTATAGAGGTGAGAGGTAAGTGGTAAGTGGTGACAAAGATACGTATAATTTCTGAGAAGCCGCCGTGCTTTACAGCCAGTTAACACTATTTAAGGCGAAATATGGGCTTACTGGCCAGAGTTTTTACTATCTTTGCGTGTCGAAAAGTTATATAAAAGGTGAGCAAGAGTGACTTACAGGGGCGCAACGAACCCCTGTGCGCAATATACTTACAGTTTTATTTTGTACAATTACAAAAAACGTTTCGTCACTATGAAGATATGTATATTCTGCTCAGCTAACCAGCAGCTGGACCCCGACTTCTTCGGCATGACCGAGGAGCTGGGACGGTGGCTCGCCACGGCGGGTCACACGCTGGTGTACGGGGGTGTTAACAGCGGACTGATGGAGTGCGTGGCGCGCGCCGTGAAACAGGCGGGAGGAAGAACCGTGGGCGTCATTCCGAAGATAGTGGAGAAGGGGGGACGCATTTCGGACTACGTGGACGTGGAGGTGATGTGCGACAACCTGAGCGACCGCAAGCAGCTGATGGAGGACAGGAGCGACGTGTTCATAGCGCTGCCGGGCGGCATAGGCACCATGGACGAGGTGTTCACCATCGCCGCCGCTCATACCATCGGATACCACGACAAGCCCGTGATTCTGTATAACATGAAGGGGTTCTGGAACGACATGGCGGCTATGCTGGACAACCTGCAACAGCGTGGCATGGTACGCGGCCAATGGCGCGACTATATAGCCATGGCGGAGAGCCTGGAGGACATCAAGGATTTGTTGTCGCAAGAGTGAACGCGGGCACCGGGAGGTTCACGAAAAGGAAAAAAGCGTTAGCGAAGGGCTAACGCTTTATTTTCGGCGGCCTCCATCAGTTCGCGCTCGCCGGGGCCTTTGTCGTTCAGCCCGCAAAGGTGCAGGATGCCATGGATGATGACGCGGTAGAGTTCCTCGTCATACTCCTTCTTAAACAGTTCGGCGTTGGAGCGCACCGTGTCCAGCGAGATGACCAGGTCGCCGTTCAGCACGTCGCCCTCGTCGTAGTCGAAGGTGATGATGTCGGTGTAGTAGTCGTGCCCCAGGTACTCGCGGTTCACGGCCAGTATGTGTTCGTCGTCACAGAACAGGTAGCCCACCTCGCCCACTCGTTTGCCATACGAGGCTGCCACGCGGCGAATCCATGCCGTGGTCTCGCGCCGCTTTATCTTTGGTAACTTAACGTTTTCTGCGCTATAGGTAATCATAATCGTAATTCATAATTCAAAATTGAGAAACGGGCAAAGGCCGAAACTTCATTTCTCATTTTTCATTTTCATTTCTCACTTCTCATTTCTCATTTCTCAATTCTCATTTGCGTTTCGCCAGAAACGCTTCCACGTTTGCTCCGAAGTGCTGAAGTTCGCGCACCATGGTGCTGCTGATGCTGCTGTACTGCGGCTCGGAGTATAGCAGGACGGTCTCGATGCCCGCTATCTGGCGGTTGATGTCAGCCTGCTCGCGCTCGTACTCAAAGTCCTTGACCGAGCGCACACCCTTGACGATGAACCGTGCGCCCTCCGCCTTGGCAAAGTCAACGGCCAGCCCGTAATATGCCTTCACCTCGATGTGCGGCTCGTCGGCATACAGGTCGGCAATAGCGCGGATGCGCTCCTCGGCACTGGGCATGTCGGGCTTGTGCACCTGGTCGCCCACCACCCCGATGACCAGCCGGTCGAACAATGGTAGAGCTCTGGTCACGATTGAATCATGCCCCACAGTAAAGGGGTTGAAACTCCCCACGAAAATACCTGTTCTTATTGCTTCACTTCCCGTCCTCATTTCTTCATTTATCATTTCCATTTGACTTTCCCTTCGGCCATCGACCGTTGGTCCTCATTTCCTCATTTCTCATTTCCATTTCTCATTTCTTTGACCGAGGTCAAAGCGACTTCGTCGATTTCTCATTCCTCATTTCTCATTTACTCAAAGAGTGAGGGTTCCATAATGTTCCCGCTGTACGGGTTGCGCCCGAAGTGCTTGTAGGCCAGTTCCGTCACCATACGGCCACGCGGGGTGCGCTTGATGAAGCCCTCCATGATGAGGAACGGCTCATAGACCTCCTCCACCGTGCCGGCATCCTCGCCCACAGCGGTGGCGATGGTCGTGATGCCCACCGGACCGCCACGGAACTTGTCGATGATGGTCAGCAGGATGCGGTTGTCTATCTCGTCCAGTCCGTACTGGTCGATGTTCAGTGCCGTCAGCGCTATCTTCGTGATGCTGGTGTCAATGCGACCGGTGCCCTTCACCTGAGCGAAGTCGCGCACTCGCCGCAACAGGGCGTTGGCGATACGGGGCGTGCCGCGCGAACGGCGGGCTATCTCGAGCGACGCGTCCGTGGTAATGGGCACACGCAGGATGCTGGCCGACCGCTCTATAATCTTCTTCAACGTCTCGGGGTCGTAGTACTGCAGGTGCATGTTGATGCCGAAACGGGCTCTGAGCGGCGCCGTCAGCAGTCCGCTGCGCGTGGTGGCTCCCACCAGCGTGAACGGGTTGAGGTCTATCTGTATGGAGCGTGCCGACGGGCCTTTGTCTATCATGATGTCTATGCGGTAGTCCTCCATGGCCGAGTAGAGGTACTCTTCGACCACGGGCGACAGGCGGTGTATCTCGTCAATGAACAGCACGTCGTTCTTCTCCAGCGACGTCAGGATGCCCGCCAGGTCGCCGGGCTTGTCGAGCACCGGGCCCGAGGTTATCTTGAAGCCCACGCCCAGCTCGTTGGCTATGATGTTAGACAGCGTCGTCTTGCCCAGTCCGGGAGGACCGTGCAGCAGCACGTGGTCAAGGGGCTCGCCGCGGTACTTGGCAGCCTCAACAAACACTTCGAGGTTCTCCACCACCTGCTGCTGACCGCTGAAATCGCTGAAGGCCAGCGGGCGCAGGGCGTTCTCAAACTCCTTTTCGCTCGATGAGAACTGCTCTTGTCTGATGTCAAAATCTTCGTCCATCCTATTGTTTTTGCTTGCAAAGATACAAATAAATTAAGGATTATCACCATATCTGCCCGTTTTTTCGCGGCAGCGCTCAGGTACGCAACTGCTCGCGACAACGCTCGAGAATAGCCAGCAACTCGTCCTGCTTCTCGGCACGAAGCATGGCTATGCGCGTCTCGCGGAAATTGGGAATGCCCTTGAACACGGGCGAGGCGGCCAGGTGGCGCCGCGTGTGCAGAATGCCGCAGAGCTCGGCAGACTTCTTGCTGGCACGCATCTCCGCCGTGTCGCACCGCTCTATGTTGATGCGCAACTGTTCCTCCAGCACGTCTATCTTCTCGTCCAGCGTCAACTGCCGGCGACTGAATATCCAGGGACAGCCGAACGTGGCGCGCCCTATCATCACGGCATCTACGCCATAGGTGTCGAAGGCGCGGTCGGCATCGCTGAGCGACTTGATGTCGCCATTGCCGATAATGGGAATGTGGATGTTGGGATTGCGCTTCACCTCACCAATAAGCGTCCAGTCAGCCTCGCCGGTGTACATCTGGCTGCGCGTGCGGCCGTGGATGGTCAGTGCCTGAATGCCACACTCCTGCAACTGTTCGGCCAGCGTGGTGATAATCAGCTGCTCGTGGTTCCAGCCCAGTCGCGTCTTGGCGGTGACGGGCACGCGGACGGCATCCACCACCTTCCGCGTAATCTCCAGCATCTTGGCATCGGGGTTGATACTGCCGTCGGGGAGCATGACGTTCTGCAACATGCCGGCACCAGCGCCCTTGCCGGCCACCTTCTTCACAGGACACCCGAAGTTCAGGTCTATCACGTCGGGACCGGCCTGCTCCACTATCTTGGCGGCCTCGACCATGGCGTCAATGTCGCGCCCGTAAATCTGGATGCCCACGGGGCGCTCCTCGTCGCTGATGGTCAGCTTGCTCACCGTGGACTTCACGTCGCGCACCAATGCCTCGGCACTGACAAACTCGGTATAGACCATGGAGGCCCCGAACCGCTTGCACAGCAGCCGGAACCCGATGTCCGTCACGTCCTCCATCGGTGCCAGGAACACAGGGCGATCGCCCAATTCTATATTGCCTATCTTCATACTGATTCCTTTTCCTTATACTGTTTTCTCTTCTTGAAAACGCGTCATGCTAATAAATGGTAAGCCCCGCCAGCCAACGGCTTCACAACGCCCTTCATCTCCAGCGAGAAAAGCAGGGCAGTCAGTTGACCGATGGGAATATTCGTCTTCACGCTCAGCAGGTTCAACTGCAGGTCGTTGCTCTGCTGCAACAGACCGACAATCGCCTGTTCGTCCGCTGTCAAGTCGGGAAATAGTTGGCGCTCGATAGCCGCGGGCTGCTGTTGCTGAGTCACCCACCCCATGTCCTCCAGAAAATCAGCGGCAGAGGTAATAAGAGCCGCCGTGCTGTTGCGAATCAACTTGTTGCAACCCTCGCTATAGGGCATGCCCACAGCGCCAGGGTAGGCAAAGACATCGCGACCGTACTCCTGGGCTATGCGACAGGTAATGAGCCCCCCACCCTTGTAGGCGCTCTCCACGAGGATGGTGGCGTCCGACATGCCTGCCACAATGCGGTTGCGCTGGCGGAAGTTGTTGGGCAACGCCTCCGTCTGACTCATGTACTCCGTCAGCAGACCGCCCTTCGTCAGCATCTGCCTTGCAATGTCGCGATGGGCATTGGGATAAACCTGGTCCAGCCCATGAGCCAGCACACCCACCGTCTCGTAACCATTCTCCAGGGCGTGGCGGTGGGCACACACATCGACACCGTAGGCCAGACCGCTGACCACCAGCACTTGCGGACACTGCTTGCGCAGGTCGGCAATGAAGCGCCGGATGAGGTCCTGTCCGTAGGTGGTGCAATGGCGCGTCCCCACAATGTTAAGCACATAACGCTGGTTAAGGTCGGCACTACCTTTATAATATAATAGCAGCGGAGCATCAGGACACTCGCTGAGCCGGCGGGGGTAGTCGTCATCGCCCAACGTCAGTATCCGGATGTTGTTCTTGGTGACGAACTCCATCTCGGCAGCAGCCCTGTGCAGCGCGTCGTCCCAGTTCTTCATCGCCGCACGCAGACGGGGTGCCGCAGCAGGCATGACGTCGCCAAGGTCATGGCGATGGTCATAGACGGCCTTGCCACTGCCCAAAGTCTGGTAAAGCTGCAAGGCCATCTGCTGGTTGAAGCCCGTCATGCGGGTCAATGCGATGGTGTAATATATCTCCTCACTAGTCATATCTCTTACTTCTCATTTCTCATTAGAGATAAGGCGCAAAAGCCTGGTTGTAGTCTTCGCTCTCAGCCAGCCGGCCGTTGACCAGACAAACCAGGATGACATCGCCACGAAAACACAGCTCTTCATCGGAAGCACGGAAGATGTCGTGATGGAAAATGTACTTCAGGTTGTGTTTCTCTATCCACAGACGTGAGATGAACTCGTCGTCACACTTCAGCGGCGCCTTATACTGCAAATTCATGCGGGCCACCACAGCATCCACGCCCTTCTCGTGCATCTCGGCGAAACTCAGTCCGCAGTGCTTCAGGAACAGATGACGGGTATGTTCCGTATAATGCAGGTAGTTGGCATTGTTCACGATACCCTCGATGTCGCACTCGTAGTCGCGCACCTCCATTCTTGTCTCAAAAACATATTTCTCCATATCTTCTATTTTTCATTTTTCACTTTTCCGCTCGACCTTTGGTCGCTTTGTACCTTGGTCAAAGACTTTTCCCTTTCTTCAGGTATTCATATCCGATTCGACAGCGCAGACAGTCGCGCTTGTCGCAGTATTCCCGCTTCAACTGTATCAGTGCCTGAGAGTCGCCTGCCGACTTAACATCCAAGCCTACCTCCTGCCACATGCGGATAATATGGTTGTTCTCTGCCTTCAACTGTTCCAGGAAATCGAAAGCACGGTCGCACAGTTCTTCTCGCATGGTATGTCTGCCATAGGCAAAAAGCATGGGCACCGCGGTGTTGATGATAAGCAGATTGATAGTGCCCGGCGACAGGTGCTTCATGTTACGAATACTCTCTGAGCCAAACGTGTAGTGCGTCGACCAATAAGGCGTCACCTGCGTTTGTAGCAGGTTGGCAAGAGCTAGCATATCCTTACAGTCAGCCAATGCCGACAGCGAGGCTTTACGCTGATAATAGAGGTTGGCTAATTGGGAAATACGGATATGCGGAAAGTTCTGAGGACGCAGGCGAAGGAAGCGCCACAGCTTGAAATCCATCGGCTCCAGCGAGAACTTATGGGCCAGATACTGGTACTCGTTGCGCAGCTTGGCGAAGTAGCCTTCGTTCAGCGCATCTTTCTGGTAGCGCTCTGGCACGGCTTCCAGTTCCAGAAGTCCTGCCTGTCCCATGAAGATGGCCTCTATCTGGAACAAGTCGTCGCGATGCTTGCCAACGGCTTGCAAAGGGATATGGCGTGCCCACTCCTCGAAAGCGTCGCCGTTGATGCCGAATCCATAGTTACGAGCCAGCGTGATGAAGAAGGCGTCTTCCCACGACCCGCCTGTCTGACGGGCTCGCTCGCTGATGGCCACCGTCTTTTGCTCCAGACGCTCCGTCTGCAGGGCCGCCATCCACGAGTGTACCATCAGTCGGGTAAGGTTGGGGATAATACGGTAGCAGGGCGGATAGGCGTCTGTACGCAACAGTTCGGCATAGTTCTCGTGAACAGTATCGGGCACCTGAAGTACCATTTGCGGCACGAAATTGCCTTCTTGCGTTTGTATATCCCGGTCTGCCACCTCCACCACGTGAAGCACCACATTATTATAATGGGTATCCTTCTCATGACCGTGCACATACCAGTCGCTCGACTTGTCGTGTATCTCGATATTGCCCACCCATAGCGTTCCGTTTATCTTCACCTTTGCATTGAAAAAGTCCGGACCTGCGTTCTTATTGTGCAATCCAGGGTCTATCACCTCGACCACACGGCCGTCCGTAGTCTCCAGACCACCCAGTGGCCACATCTTATGTTTCCAGCAATAATGCAGTAGTTGTTCCATATTGTTTTATTTGGGGAAATTGAGGTAGAGGCAATTCAGCCCGTTCTTGTACTGGTAGATAATATCCTTGCAGTAGTGCTGGGTGATGCTCATGTAGAACTTGTTTTCGTCAATGTCCTCGTTATTCGTAGCATGGTGAGCGAGTTGCGGATTGTAGGCCTTGCCGACGTCCTTGATGATGACGCTCAGGCGCTCTGGTTGGTTCTGGATGCTGATGTCGAAAGCACCCGTCCGACCTGTTTGCAACCCCATTTCCAGTTCGTGATAGACCAGTTCCTCTATGCAGTGTTGTATGCTGATGAGTGTGGATTGGTCAGGATTCGTACCGACAATATACCGTTGAAGAAGCGTCAACTTCGACTTGACATCGCTTTCGCTGAAGGGAATGGAAATGGAGTATGTGCCTTGACGGACATCGGTAGGAGTGAGGAAGAGCCAATGAAGATGCTCACCCTTGCGCGATACGAGGTAGATACCCACTACTGTAATCAGCAAGAGAATCCATAGGCCTAAAGGGATGGAATACCACAGATAGTCGGGCATGATGGTGGCAATCAGCCAAACAATGGGCAGCATGATGATGAGGGGACCGAACTCTATGACTGACGAAAGACGGCTACGGTCGGACATCATGTATATATTGGAAAGCAACATGAGAAGGGATATGGGAATCATGGATTGTGAAAACAGCCGTACTGGCTCTTGGGAAAGTTGTCGCAGTCGTTCGTCAGCACCATAAATAGTGGGCATGATGTCGGGGAAGAGATAGAGCAATACCATGGCCACGATACAGGCTGTCTGCACGATTTTCACTATACTTGTCAGCGTACGGTTCAATCCTTCCCAGTCTCTTTCTCCATACATCATGCCACCGATGTATTTCACAGCACTGTTGGCAGCAAACGACAATATCAGCGTAAAGTTCAATGTCTGCAGACAAACGCTGAGGATATACATGCCATCGGCTCCCTGCGTATGGAGGACGATATAGTTGAGTGACATATAGAGGACTGCCATGATGAAAGCGGCAATAGCCGTGGGGATGCCTCGCTGAAAGCTCTTTCCCAACAAGTTGAGATAACAGCCCTTTGCACGATCGAAGGCAAAGGGGCGGGGTGGCTTGGAGAGATAGGGAACAAAGACCACCATCGCCAATATGGATGATATCACACCAGCGATAGCCGCTCCCTGCATGCCCATATCCAGTGCTACCACCAATAATAAGTCGAACGCAAGGTTCAAGAGGGTGTCCAGCACCACATAGTTTGTCACCAACTTGGGACGACCACTGACTTTTACATAGCGTCCTACAGCGTCGCAGACCATCCAGACAACGCAGCCTGCCAGTGTGAAAGGCAGATAGTCGGTCACCAGCGGCAACAGTCGCTCTTCGTCTGTCAGCAGATGGGCTATTTGTTCTGAGAAAAGGCAACAAACGAGAGCCAATAGTCCATTCAGGATGAATACAGAGGTAAGGCTCATCGTTACCAGACGGTTCACTAACTTGAACTGCTGATTGCCATAGGCGGAGGCTACTAAAAGGGAAGCACCGCTAAAAAGCATAGTACCAAACAGTTGTACGATAGTGATCACCGGCTCTACAAGTACCACTACCGAAATGGCGTCGGCACTGACACGCTGACTCACCACAATACCATCAATGGTTGTGTTGAGAAGATTGACAATAGCCGACAACACCGATGCCACGAGGAAAGTCCGTAGCGAATGGTGGATGACAAACAAGTTACGCCTGGGTTCTTTAATCATGAGTACAAAGGTAATACTTTATTGTCAAACCACCAAATAATCAGCGAATTTGATGACAAGGATGTTCTATTTTGCTATCGTTATCTCAAACGGAGCGACTGGGAGTTCGTTAGTGCCATAAAGGTTGGCACGCTGAGGATCGTCTTTCCATGCGTAGCGAAGCTTCTTGGGCGATGGAACGGGCGATTTTATCGTAACCACCTTACCATCAACAGTAGCCTCAGCATTAACGAAACGACCATCGGCACCGGCAACTTCCAGCTCGTTTGCTGAAACAGAGCGCAGGGTTTGGTCGAAAGTCAGCGTAATCTCCGTACCTTGCACGGCAGAGTTAACAATCTGCGGGAACAGCTCTACCTTCTGATGATAAACCAAACGGTCCATGCAAAGAGCTACACGCTCAGCCACCTCTTTCTTACGCAAAGGATGAATATCTACGGTTTCACCAAGATCGATGATACATGCAAGTTCCGCGTAGGGGTCTGCTTGAGCCACCAGGCGTTGGGCCTCACGCAACTGGGCCCAATTGCTATTAACGGGTTGGGCTGGATAGACAAGAGGTTGGGGGAATCCTGTCTGCTGACGTCCGTCGTGGTTAGCCAACTGAACGATGCAGAAAGGCAAGGTAGCTTCTTTCCATAAGGTACGCCAGTTGCCCATCATCTTCTTCAGATAGTTGGCATAGGGAGCAGGATTTCCTGTGTTCGATTCACCCTGATACCACACGACACCACTGATGGCAAAGGGAGCCAAAGGATAGACAACAGCATTGTAAAGCGTGGTGGGGATATTCTGCAAAGAGACATCGCCACTAGGACAAGAAGGCATCTCAGCACCCAAGTGCATCTTCCACTGAGGGCTGAGCGGAAGAACATCCTTAGGCATGGGATTCTGAGAGAAGCGGTCGTCACCAAAGGCTATCAGATAGGGCTTCTGGGGAATGAAGTGTACGGCACCATACTTGTTGATGAAACGGACGGCAATCACATTGTCGCCTTCCTGAAGCAGTCCCTCAGGGATATCATAACGACGAGGAGGATACTGATAATAGGTATGACCAATCTCTTTACCGTTCAGGTACGTGATGTCCTGATCGAAGAGCGTGCCCAACAGAAGGCGGGCGGGCTTTCCTGCGTGTACCTTATCTATATATATATGCTGACGAAGCCAGACACTACCTATGCCTCGCCAAGTCCAATCGTTCTGGTTGATTACCTGCCAATCGTTGTCGTTTAATTGGGCCGTTTTGTAAGAATCACAAGGGTCGCTAGCATCCAGCAACTTCTGCCATTGTTGCGATGCCTCGTTGTTAGCTTGCGACTGAGCCTTCACATAGTTATCGTTCTGGAAGAGTTTAGTCTTTTGAATCAATTGAGGATAGTCCCCCTGCAAAGAATCAGCAGAAATCCAAGCTTCAATGGGTGTTCCACCCCAGCTATTGACGATAATACCCTGAGGAACACCCGTCTGCTTCTGCATGCGAAGACCCAGGAAAGAACCCAAGGCAGAAAAGCCCCATGCGTTGTCCTTTGTCAATGTCTTCCACTTGGTAGGCAGGATATCCTCACGGACTCCATGCGTATCTGTGGTATTGGGAACACGGAACAAACGGACCTTATTGTTATCAAAATGGTCGATTTCATCGGTATATTGTGGATAAACACGCTCAATGGTGACGTCCACATTCGACTGGCCGGAACAGAGCCACACATCGCCCACTAAGACATCCGTCAGCACGACATCGCCTACTATCATGGTATAGGGACCACCCGCTTTCATCTTTGGCAGGTCAATGCGCCAACGGCCATCTCCGTCGGCTATGGCGACATACTGCCGCTTCTGCCAACGGACGATGATTTTCTCATGAGGGTTGGCTTTCCCCCATACAGGAACAGGTTTCCCGCGTTGAAGCACCATGCCCGACTGGAATAACTGGGGTAGTTGAACTTTTGCTTCCGTTGGCAGGAAACAAGCGATGACCGATAGTAACATCAACAGTTTTCGTTTCATTGTCTTTCTTAATTGGTTTTGATGCAAAAGTAGGGAAAAATGCTCGAATAAACAGCAAAAAATACAAAATTATTTGTCTATGCTACAAAATAAGATAGTTTTTGTAACAATAAAAAACATCCATTTCATCCGAACATTGTACCTTTGCAACAGAAATTAAAACCAATAACATTATGGCAATAAACGAAACGACAGAAGCTAAAGGCTTCTACAAACTATCCTGGTTACAGCGCTTCGGCTTCGGCTCAGGCGACTTAGCACAAAACCTCATTTACCAAACCATCAGCATGTATCTGCTGTTCTTCTACACCAACATCTTCGGTCTGGACCCTGCTGACGCTGCTACTATGTTCCTTGTGGTTCGTCTGGTTGACGTGCTTTGGGACCCCTTGGTAGGAACTTATGTTGACAAGCACAATCCCAAATTAGGTAAGTATCGTTCCTATCTTGTCTTAGGCGGTATTCCCCTAACGGGTTTTGCAATCCTCTGCTTCTGGAATGGCTTTGCTCCATCACTGGTATATGCATACGTCACCTATGTAGGTATGTCTATGCTTTATACCTTAATTAACGTACCTTATGGCGCCCTAAACTCCTCGCTGACTCGCGATACCGACGAGATTACCACGCTGACCTCTGTCCGTATGTTCCTGGCTAATGTTGGTGGATTGTGCGTTGCTTCGGGTATTCCCCTTGTTGTAGCCACCTTTGCTCCCAAAGATGCACAGGGTGAAGCAATCATTAACACTCCAGAGGCTGCCAGCGCATGGTTTATTACAATGGGCATTTACGCCATCGTAGGTCTGCTGCTGCTCTTTTTCTGTTTCACACAGACAAAGGAGCGTGTCGTAATGGACGAAAAAGACATGGACGATGTAAAGGTGTCTGACCTGTGGACTGAGTTTGTCCGCAACCGTCCCTTGCGCATCCTGGCTTTCTTCTTCATCACCGCCTTCGCCATGATGTCCGTAGGTAATGCTGCCGGTTCTTACTATATGACCTATAATCTGGAAGCCACCTCCGACCAACTGGCAATCTTTATGGGCTTAGGCTCAGTCCCTGCCTTTATTTTCATGCCACTGGTTCCTGCTATTAAGAAAAAAGTGGGTAAGCGTGGCATGTTTAACATTTTCCTGACAATTGCCATTATCGGTATGGGCATCCTCTATGTAGTGAGTGTAGTTCCCTCATTGAAATCGCAGATGTGGATTGTCTATGTAGCCCAGTTCATTAAGTCCACAGGTGTCATAGTAGCCACAGGATATATGTGGGCTTTGGTTCCTGAGGTCATCTCATTTGGTGAATATACCACAGGCAAGCGCATTTCTGGTATTGTGAACGCCTTAACGGGCATTTTCTTCAAGGCCGGTATGGCTTTGGGCGGTGTAGTGCCAGGACTGGTACTCTCCTATGTAGGCTTCAATGCCAAAGTTACCACACAGACTCCGTTTGCAGAGCAGGGTATCCTCTGGCTGGTATGTGTTATCCCTGCCATCTTGCTGGGCCTTGCCATGTTTATCATCTCTAAGTATGAGCTGACTGACGAGGTTATTGACAAGATTAATATGGAAATTGAAAAAAGAAATCATTAATATGAAATTTTTTAAGTTAGTAGTTTTTACATTAGTAGTTTTGGCATCTGAGACAGTTCTTGCGCAGAGCTTGCGAGAAGCTGTAAGCAAGTACTGCCTCATCGGTGCTGCAGTAAACCAATGGCAGAGCGACGGACAAGTACCAAAGGCTGATGCTGTGCTTCAAAAGCATTTCAATTGTGCCGTTGCCGAGAATTGCATGAAACCCGAAGTGTTAGCTCCTGCCGAAGGTATCTTTGATTTCCGTGTAGCTGATAAGTTTGTGGATTACTGCCAGAGACTTAATCTAAAGGTGAATGGACACTGTTTGGTTTGGCACTCACAAGCTCCTGACTGGTGGTTTACCAACGGCTATAACGCATCACCCGCCTCAAAGGAAGTCCTCAAAGAACGGCTGATTAAGCACATTAAGACGGTTGTTGGCCATTTCAAGGGCAAAGTCTTTGGTTGGGACGTTGTCAACGAGGCTATCGAGGACGACGGTTCATTCCGTAAGTCTCCTTATTACAACCTGCTGGGAGAAGAATTTATTGAGATTGCCTTCCGCACAGCCCATGAAGCTGATCCTGCTGCAGAACTTTACTACAACGACTACTCTATGTCCAAGCCTGGTAAGCGTGAGGCTGTATGTCGGCTGGTAAAACGCCTGAAGGAAAAAGGACTGCGCATTGACGGTGTAGGTATGCAGAGTCATAACGGACTGGATTATCCTGACTTAAAGGATTATGAAAAATCCATTGACGCCTTTGCTGCCTGTGGCGTGAAGGTACTGATTACAGAGCTCGACATAAACGTGCTGCCCAATCCTGAAGGATTCGGAGGTGCTGCCGTTGAACAAAACTTTGAATTCCAGCAAAAGTACAATCCATATCCTAATGGGTTGCCCAAAGACAAGCAAAAGGAATTGGACAAGCGTTGGATAGACCTATTCAAGATTTACTATAAGCATCGTGCACAGATAGGTCGTATCACCTTGTGGGGTGTCTGCGATGAGAATTCATGGCTCAACGGATGGCCTATCGCCGGTCGTACCAACTATCCTCTTCTCTTTGACCGCAATTATGAAGCAAAACCCATTGTTAACGAAATTATCAACATTTTTAAATAGAAAAGACTTATGAAACCACGTTATCTTTTCCCCGATGATTATATGGCTGACCCCTCAGCCAATGTGTTTAACGGCAAACTCTACATTTATCCTTCTCACGACTGGGATGCCGGTGAATGCTTCGACGATGATGGTGGTCATTTCCAGATGAAGGACTATCACGTGCTGTCATGGGACGATATTGAGAATGGTCCCGTTACCGACCACGGTGTGATTCTCGATGTGAAGGATGTGCCCTGGGCTGAGAAGCAGATGTGGGACAATGACTGTGTAGAGAAAGACGGAAAGTATTACCTTATCTTCTCTGCCAAAGCTTATGACGGCGTGTTCCGTCTGGGTGTGGCTGTTGCCGACAAGCCCGAGGGTCCGTTCACACCAATGGAGAAGCCTATCCGCGGCTCGTTCTCTATTGACCCCTGTGTGTTCAAGGATGACGACGGACAGATTTATACATATTTCGGAGGCCTGTGGGGTGGACAGCTACAATGGTGGCATCCGCTGCCCAACGGAAAAGCTCCTGTCTATGGCAAGTATGGCGACCAGAACGGACTCGTTGACCTGGGTGCTGCCCCTGACCATAAGGGTGAGCTCTTTACAACAGCAGATGCTCCTGCCATTAACAGCTGCGTGGTTCGCATGAGCGATGATGTGCAACAGTTTGCAGAGGCTCCTCGTGGCGTGGTAGTGCTCGACGAGAATGGTGAGCCTATGAAGGCTGGTGATCCTCACCGTTTCTTCGAGGCCTCATGGATGCATAAATACAATGGAAAGTATTATTTCTCCTACTCTACGGGCGACAGCCATTTGCTTTGCTATGCTATTGGCGACAATCCCTATGGGCCATTCACCTATAAAGGTGTCGTTCTTGACCCCGTGGTAGGTTGGACCACACACCACTCCATCGTAGAGTTTAAAGGCCAGTGGTATCTCTGCTACCACGACTGCGTACCCTCGAATGATATTACCCATCTGCGCTCTTTGAAAGTGCAACAGTTGTTCTACAATGAAGACGGAACAATACAACGGGTTATCAATGAATAACAACCAACTATTATCAAACTATTACACCCAGCATCGTGACGAATTAGTCCAATTCATCATGGTGCGAACGGCAGATGTCGAGTTGGCACAGGACATGGTACAAGACATGTTCCTGCGCCTGCTTGACAGACGTCGACTCATTACTGAGCAAACCCTCCCTTGCCTCGTTTACACCATGATCCGTCATGCTATAGCCGACCACTATCGCAAACGCCGGGTTTTCGAAGAATACGAACATTACATCAGTAAGTCTGATTCCACCACAGAAATGGAATCGATTATCTCTGCCCACCAACTGATGGAACGCATGGAATACTCACTGGCTCGTCTGTCCGAGGAATGTCGTACGGTTTATCGCCTACATATCTATGATGGCATGAAAGTAAGCGAGATTTCCCAACAACTTTCACTACCCTACAAATTGGTAGAGAATCGTCTTGGACAGGCACGTAAAACAGTACGCCAACAGTTAAAGGCCTGTGTCTGATTTTTACAGAATCAACCTCTGCATGTGGCTTGGAGCAAACACGTTCTGAGCCACATCTTGTACTTGCGACGCTGTAATGGCATCAATTCGCTGAAGAAGTTCGTCAACATTGCGTTCACGATCATAGTGCAAAAAGTTCCTGGCAAAATCCAACGCATATTGCTCACGATTGTCACATGCAATGACTATCTGTCCTTTTAATTGTCGCTTTGCAGTTGTCAGTTGACGTTCACTAAGCGAATGCTGCATAATACGGTCCAACTCTCGGTTAACTAGCCGGATGCATCGTTTTACATCCTGATGGTCACAGCCAAAATAAACCGACCAGCAGCCTGTATCACTGTAACTGGCCATCGAACTTTCAACCGTATAAACCAACCCGTGGCGCTCACGCAAGGAGAGATTCAAGCGAGCATTCATCCCTGGTCCACCCAAAATATTATTCAACAGATAAAGAGGTAGGCGACGTGCATCATTATAACCAAATGTACGGCTACCCAACATAACATGAGCCTGATGATGCAGCTCCATCGATTGGGGCTTACTCGCAGCAATAAAAGGATTGTATTCCACATGAGGCACAACTGTATTTATCTGTATATCCTTCAACCTCGTTTCCAACATTCTTACCAACAAAGGAAAGTTCACATCACCATAAGCAAAGAATATGGCATTATCAGGACGGTAGTAACGGGAGGTGAAGCGACGGGCATGGGCTGATGTGAAAGTCTGTACTTTCTCGCGCGTACCTAATATATTATGTCCGAGGGGATGACCGCTGAACAGCATATTCTCGAACTCATCATATATCAATTCTGCCGGTGAGTCGTTATAACTCTCTATCTCATCACAGATAACATCCACTTCATGCATGATTTCCTGCTCAGGATATACGCTGTTGAAAACAATATCCGTCAGCAAATCGACAGCCCTGCTCAAATGCTCTTTTAGAATAGCTGCATAAAAAATGGTATCTTCCTTATTGGTGAAAGCATTCAGGTCACCACCCACACTCTCCAAACAATTCAATATCTGGAGAGCCGAGCGTCTCTTGGTACCTTTGAAAGTAACATGCTCGCAAAAATGGGCAACACCCTCCTCGCCTTCAGCTTCCTGACGGGCTCCCGTATTGATGCCGATACCACAATAGACAACCGGTGATGAGGAAGGTAAATGAATAATGCGCAGACCGTTACAAAGCGTAGTTGTGTTATAATTCGTCATAATTGCATGCAAAGTTAACGCATTTTTAAAAAATAGTTGTAACTTTGCAGGAAAAATATATAGTTATGCGAAAAGTTATTGGAATCGGCGAAACTGTGCTAGACATCATATTCCGTGGTAATCAGCCCATACAAGCACTGCCTGGTGGCAGTACATTTAATGCTATTATATCACTCGCTCGCTCTGGTGTACCAACCAGTTTCATCAGCGAAACCGGTAACGACCGTGTAGGTCAGGCCATTATCCAGTTCTTACGTGAAAACGGTTGTAATGCGGATTGTGTAAGCGTTTATCCAGACTCCAAATCACCCCTCTCGTTGGCTTTCCTTAACGACAAGAATGATGCCGAATACATTTTCTATAAGGATCATCCCAAGGATCGTCTCGACTTTATCTATCCCGACGTACAGCCAGATGATTTAGTCCTGTTTGGTTCTTACTATGCATTAAACCCAGTTATTCGTCCTCAAGTCAAAGCCTTCCTAGAGTATGCCCACCAGCGTGGAGCCATTCTCTACTATGATGTCAACTTCCGTGCATCCCATCAGCATGAGGTGATTAAGTTGACTTCCAATTTACTCGAGAACTTTGAACTGGCTGATATAGTCAGGGGCTCAAAGGAAGACTTCCAGATTCTTTTTAAGAAAGACAATCCTGATGTTGTTTATCGTACACAAATCTCGTTCTATACCAAGAAGTTCATCTATACACAGGCAGGCGATCCTATCGAACTTCGTGGGGACAACGGAATGAGTAAGCAATATCCCGTAGCGCCTGTTGAGACGGTAAGCACCGTCGGAGCTGGCGATAATTTCAATGCAGGCTTCCTCTACGGTTTGATAACTCATGGCATCACACGCAATCATATTGAACAAGGACTTTCAGAAGAGCAGTGGGATTGTCTCATACAAAGCGGACAAAAATTCTCTGCCGAGGTTTGTAGCAGTCTCAACAACTATGTATCCCCTGAGTTTGGTGCCGAACGAAAGAAACAATTGGAAAACAAGTAATAACATAAAACTAAGACAATATGCAAAAGATTACCGAAAACATTTACTACGTTGGTGTTAACGACCGTAACAAATCACTGTTCGAAGGCCTCTGGCCTCTGCCTAATGGAGTTTCTTACAACTCTTATCTCATTGTCGATGATAAAGTATGTCTCATTGATACCGTAGAGGTTGACTTCTTCACCCAGTATATTGAGCATATCCATGAGGTTATCGGCGACAGAAAAGTCGACTACCTTGTTGTCAATCACATGGAGCCTGACCATAGTGGCTCTATCGCACTCATCAAAAAATACTACCCAGAGATCAAGATTATTGGCAACAAGAAGACTTTCCAGATGATGGAGGGTTTCTATGGCATTGCTGATGGCACCTTAGAAGTTAAGAACGGTGATACTATCGAACTGGGAAAACAAACGCTGAATTTCGTATTGACTCCCATGGTTCACTGGCCAGAAACAATGGTAACCCTTTGTGGCACTACCCTCTTCTCTGGTGATGCCTTCGGATGCTTCGGCGCCCTGAACGGTGGCATCATCGACTCTCAAATCAATTGTGACACCTTCTGGCTGGAAATGGAACGCTACTACTCTAACATTGTGGGAAAATACGGTACTCCCGTACAGAACGCATTGAAGAAACTGGCAGACGTAAAATTGGACTTCATTTGTGCCACCCACGGTCCCGTATGGCACGAATATATCAATAAGGTCATAGGCATCTACGACCGTCTGAGCAAATATGAAACCGAGCCCGGACTTGTCATCTGCTACGGCACCATGTATGGCAATACCGAGCGGGCTGCTGAGGTGATTGCACGCGCTGCTTCTGAGGCAGGTATAAAGAACATTGTGGTTTATAACGTCTCTCAGACCCACCACTCCTACATCATCCGTGACGTATTCCGCTATAAGGGTCTCATTGTGGGTGCCCCCACCTATAACACCGCCCTCTACCACGAGATGGATGTGCTGCTCTCTGAGTTGGCAGGCAAGGACATCAAAAACCACCTGTTAGGTTGGTTCGGCTCATACGGTTGGGCCTCCAAGGCAGTCAGCGAGATAGCGCGCTGGAATGAGGAGAAGTTGCATTACGAACAGGTTGGTGAACCAGTAGAAATCAAACAGAGCCTCACTGCTGAAACAAAGGCAGCATGCGAAGCCCTGGGACGCGCTATGGCCGAACGCCTGAAAGCAGAACAATCCTGATGAGTACACATTACCCGTGTGGTCAAAAGAAATAAGGTGGAGCTACTCTCACGGGTAGTCTCCACCTTTCTGCAAACTCCAAACTATCTTATGAATAGCAGCTCTCGATATTTAGGTAGTGGCCAGAGCGAATCATCAACGATAAGCTCCAACTTGTCAATCTGATAGCGAATCTCGTCCAGCTTCGGCTCCACCTCGTCATGGTAGGCTATTGCTTTCGCATGTTCATCGTCAATTTTATTGGCTTGCTTACGCGCATTAACCAATTCCTCAACACCTTTCTCAATAGCACTGGTGCGCTCCGAAATCTCCTCGATAATCTTCTTGTTTCGTGCAGAAAGCTTATCGGCTGTCTCTATGGGGAAGACAACTGCCATGTGGTTCAGGTTGCTAAGCAGCTCACTCTGGTAGCGTGTGGCCACAGGAATGATATGGTTCATTGAAAGGTCGCCGAGTACACGGGCCTCAATCTGAATCTTCTTGGTGTAGGTCTCCCACTTCACCTCATTGCGGGCCTCCAGTTCCTTCTTCGTCATCACGCCCAGACTCTCAAACATCTCAATGCTTTCCTTATCCAGATAACGCTCGAAGATGACTGGGCAAGACTTCTCGACGTCAAGACCACGCTTCTCGGCCTCAGCAACCCACTCGTCGCTATAACCATTCCCGTCAAAGCGGATGGGCTTACAAGTCTTGATATCCTCGCGCAGCACGTCGATGATGGCGTGGAACTTGGCACTGTGTTCAGTACCTGCCAGTTCCTTCTCGTACTCAGGAATCTTGGCATCCACACGTTTCTTGAAGTTTACAAGTGCTTCAGCTACAGCACTGTTCAGGGCAATCATCGCACTGGCACAGTTAGCCTCAGAACCAACAGCACGGAATTCAAAACGGTTGCCTGTAAACGCAAATGGAGAGGTACGGTTACGGTCTGTGTTATCAATCAGCAACTCAGGAATTTCAGGAATGTCCATCTTCAAACCCTGTTTGCCACTCATAGCGAGGAAGTCCTTGTCAGCCTTCTCTATATGATTCAGCAACTCTGACACCTGCTTGCCAAGAAACGAAGAAACGATGGCAGGGGGAGCCTCGTTTGCCCCCAGACGATGCGCATTGGTGGCACTCATGATGGAAGCCTTCAGTAGTCCATTATGTTTATAAACACCCATCAGCGTCTCAACGATAAAGGTAGCGAAACGCAGGTTGTCCACTGGGGTCTTGCCAGGAGCATGCAGCAGGACGCCGTTGTCAGTACTCAAACTCCAGTTATTGTGTTTTCCACTACCGTTGATGCCAGCAAACGGCTTCTCATGAAGCAGCACGCGGAAACCATGCTTGCGAGCCACACGCTTCATCACAGACATCAGCAACATATTATGGTCAACAGCCAGATTAGTCTCCTCAAAGATGGGTGCCAACTCAAACTGGTTGGGAGCCACCTCGTTATGACGCGTCTTACAGGGAACACCCAGTTCCAACGCCTCAATCTCCAATTCACGCATGAAGGCAGCTACTCGTTCAGGGATACTACCAAAGTAGTGGTCATCCATCTGTTGGTTCTTGGCAGAGTCATGTCCCATCAGGGTACGACCCGTCATCAACAAGTCAGGACGAGCAGCATAGAGTCCTTCGTCAACCAAGAAGTACTCCTGTTCCCAACCCAGGTTGGAGGTTACCTTCTTCACACTGGGGTCGAAATAATGACATACCTCGGTAGCTGCTATGTTCACTGCATGCAAAGCTCGCAGCAAAGGAGCTTTATAATCAAGCGCCTCACCACTATATGAAATAAATACAGTAGGGATACAGAGTGTGTCATCTATGATGAATACAGGCGATGTAGGATCCCATGCAGAATAGCCACGAGCCTCAAATGTAGAACGAATACCCCCCGAGGGGAATGATGAAGCATCAGGCTCCTGCTGTACTAGCAGCTTTCCCGTGAACTCCTCTACCATACCACCCTTGCCATCATGCTCTATGAATGAATCATGCTTCTCAGCAGTTCCTTCGGTAAGTGGCTGAAACCAGTGTGTATAGTGTGTCACACCATTCTCCGTAGCCCATTGTTTCATACCCTCGGCTACTGCGTCTGCCACCTGACGATCCAGTCGGGAACCATTGTCCATCACGTCAATCATCTTTTCATAGACATCCTTTGGAAGATACTTATACATCTTCTCGCGATTGAAGACCTTCTTTCCAAAATACTTTGCCGGTCTTTCACTGGGTGTTTTTACATCGAGAGGCTTCTTTTTGAATGCCTCACCGACAACCTGAAATCTTAAAGCTTCCATAATCTTATTAATTTAATGTGGTTTGCTTACAATTTGCTGTTTTCGTCGGCAAAGTTACGGCATTTTGAAAGAAATCTAAGCAAATTTTATCCTTTTTGTTTGAATAAACATTTTGTTTGTGACACTTTGTAAATATTTTAAGGATTAAAGGTGTCACTTTGTTATCATTTTGGCCTCAAAACCTAGCATTTCGTTACAAAGTGTCAAATGTACAATTCTTTATAAACAAAAAAGCTAATGACTACTTGTCTACAACACCATATTGTATTACCTTTGCAGCCAATATCAGACAATACGTTAGTAAAAGTAAGGATAATATGACAAATTGCAAACTTCAAACCAGAAAAAAAGAGCAATTTAGTGGACTTTACCAACCAGACTATGAGCATGACGCATGCGGTGTAGGCATGGTGGTGAACATTAATGGTGGTAAGAGCCATGAATTGGTGGACAATGCACTGAAAGTGCTGGAGAACATGGAACACCGTGGAGCTGAGACCCGCGACAAGACCGGCGATGGTGCCGGCATTATGGTTCAGATTCCACATGAGTTTATTCTGTTGCAGGGTATCCCCGTGCCTGAAAAAGGTAAGTACGGCACAGGTCTGGTATTTCTGCCGAAGGACGCACAGGCGCAGCAGGAGATTCTGAGCGTGATGATTGAGGAGATTGAGCGCGAAGGACTGACGCTGATGCATCTGCGTGCCGTGCCTACTAATCCTGAAGTGCTTGGTGTAGCAGCTCGCGAAGTGGAGCCTGATATCAAGCAGATTTTCGTAACTGGCATATCGGATGAGGACGTACCCGTGTTCGAGCGTATATTATATAAGGTTCGCAAGCGTATAGAGAATCGTATAGACAATGACGATTTCTATATCTGCTCGCTGTCCAACAAGAATATTATTTATAAGGGCATGCTGACTAGCGGACAGCTGCGTCGCTATTTCCCCGATTTGTCGAATGATTACTTTACAAGCGGACTGGCACTGGTACACTCGCGCTTCTCAACTAATACATTCCCAAAATGGAAGCTAGCTCAGCCTTTCCGTCTGTTGGCCCACAATGGTGAGATTAACACCATCCGTGGTAACCGCGGTTGGATGAAAGCCCGTGAGAGCGTGCTGAACAGCGAGGCACTGGGTGACATCAAGGACCTGCGCCCCATCGTGCAGGAGGGTATGAGCGACTCAGCCAGTCTCGACAACGTGTTCGAGTTCCTGATGCTAAGTGGCCTCTCACTGCCACAGGCGATGGCTATCCTGGTGCCTGAGAGTTTTAACGACAAGAACCCTATCAGCGAAGACCTGAAGGCCTTCTACGAGTATCATTCTATCCTGATGGAGCCGTGGGACGGTCCTGCCGCCCTGTTGTTCAGCGACGGCCGCTATGCAGGTGGTATGCTTGACAGAAACGGTCTGCGCCCCAGCCGTTATACCATTACAAAGAGCGGTATGATGGTAGTAGCTTCAGAAGTCGGCGTAATGGACTTTGAGCCAGGCGACGTGGTATCGAAGGGTCGTCTGCAACCAGGAAAGATTCTGCTGATTGACACCCAGGAGGGTAAGATATACTATGATGGAGAGATCAAGGAAAAGCTCGCCAAGGCTCATCCTTACCGTGAATGGCTGAACGAGAACCGCGTGCAGTTAGAAAAGCTGAAGAGCGGTCGCCACGTCGAGAACGGCGTAAAAGATTTGGAGCAGAAACTCGTCACCTTCGGCTTCGGTCAGGAGGATATCGACAAGACCATCATCCCAATGGCAACAGCTGGTCAGGAACCTGTAGCTGCTATGGGTAACGATACTCCATTGGCTGTTATCTCGGACCGTCCACAGGTGCTGTTCAACTACTTCCGTCAGCAGTTCGCACAGGTAACCAACCCTGCCATCGACCCCATTCGTGAGGAACTAGTGATGTCGTTGACGGAATATATCGGCGCTGTAGGTACTAACATCCTGACACCCGATGCTTCGAACTGTAAGATGGTACGCCTGCCACAGCCTGTTTTGACCAACACACAACTTGATATACTTTGTAACATCCGCTACAAGGGCTTTAAGACACAGAAGCTCGCCATGCTGTTCGAGATAGCACAAGGCGAGGAAGGACTGCGCAAGGCACTTGATGATTTGTGCCACCAGGCCGAGGCTAGTGTGGACGAGGGCGTAAACTACATCATCCTCTCCGACCGTGACATCGACGAGAAGCATGCTGCTATCCCATCGCTGTTGGCAGTAAGTGCTGTTCACCACTACCTGATTAGCGTGGGCAAACGTGTACAGACCGCCCTGATTGTGGAGAGCGGTGAGATTCGCGAGGTGATGCACGCCGCCCTGCTGTTGGGCTACGGTGCCAGTGCCCTGTGTCCATACATGACGTTTGCCGTGCTCGATGACCTGGTGAAGAAGCATAAGATCCAGGAGGAATATGCCACTGCCGAGAAGAACTACATCAAGGCGGTTGACAAAGGTCTGAAAAAGATTATGTCCAAGATGGGTATCTCGACCATCCGCTCATACCGTGGAGCCAAGATTTTCGAATCCATCGGTCTTAGCGAGGACTTGCTGCGCCGCTACTTCGGAACCGAGGTAAGCACTATCGGTGGTATAGGTCTGAAGGAGATTGCACGCGATGCCATCCGTTTGCAGGAGGAAGCCAAGAAACAGACGTTGTTGCAGAACCAGGGACAGTTTGCTTGGCGCAAAGACGGTATCAAGCACGCTTGGAACCCTGAGACGATTGCTAACTTGCAATTGGCCACCCGTCTGGGCAGCTATAAGAAATACAAGGAGTGGGAGAAGATGGTTGACGAGAAGGAATCGCCCATCTTTATCCGCGACTTCTTCAACTTCAAGAAAGCCGCCAAGCCCACCCCAATCGACGAGGTAGAACCCGTAGAGAGCATCGTGAAGCACTTCGTAACGGGTGCCATGAGTTTCGGCGCCTTAAGCATCGAGGCTCACGAGGCATTGGCACTGGCCATGAACAAGCTGGGTGCACGCTCTAACACTGGTGAGGGTGGTGAGGTCAACGCCCGTTACCACTCAGAGGTAGATGGTGTAAGCCTGAGCTCAAAGACCAAGCAGATTGCCAGTGGACGTTTTGGCGTCACCGCCGAATACCTGGTGAATGCCGAGGAGATACAGATTAAGGTGGCACAGGGTGCTAAGCCTGGTGAGGGCGGACAGCTGCCTGGTTTCAAGGTCAACGAGATTATCGCCAAGACACGTAACGCTATCCCTGGCATCTCGCTCATCTCTCCCCCACCTCATCACGACATCTACAGTATCGAGGACCTGGCACAGCTCATTTTCGACCTGAAGAATATCAACCCCACTGCTGCTGTCAGCGTGAAACTCGTTGCCGAGAGTGGTGTAGGAACCATTGCTGCCGGTGTAGCCAAGGCTAAGGCCGACCTCATCGTTATCTCTGGTGCCGAGGGTGGTACGGGTGCCAGCCCTGCCAGTTCTATGCGTTTCGCAGGTATCTCTCCTGAGATTGGTCTCGCTGAAACCCAGCAGACGCTGGTCATCAACGGTCTGCGTAACCAGGTTCGCCTGCAGACCGACGGACAGTTGAAGACCGCCAAAGATGTCATCATCATGGCCATGTTGGGAGCCGATGAGTTCTCGTTTGGTACCCTGCCGCTAATCGTGTTGGGTTGTGTGATGATGCGTAAGTGTAACACCAATACATGTCCGATGGGTGTGGCTACCCAGAACCCAGAGCTGCGCAAGCATTTCCAAGGTCGTTCAGAATATGTGGTAAACTTCTTCACTTTCCTGGCCGAGCAGGTTCGTGAATACCTCAGCGAGATTGGTGTTCACTGTCTCAAGGAGATTATTGGTCATACCGAACTTATCGAGGTAGATACCACCAACGCTACTGATAAGCAGAAGACCATCGACTTTGCCCGTCTGCTGCACAAGCCTGAGACAGATAAGGCACTCTACTGGGACCGCGGTGCATTCACCAAGGTGAGCGGTGTGAAGGATGAAGAGATTATCAAGGCTGCTCAGAAGGCTATCGACAGTCAGGAGGAGATAACTCTCGACTACGCCATCAAGAATACCGACCGTGCCGTAACTACCATGCTGAGTGGTGTCATCGCCCAGAAATACGGCGAGGCTGGTCTGCCCGACAGCACCATTAAGATTAAGTTCAAGGGCTCGGCAGGTCAGTCGTTCGGTGCCTTTGCCGTGAAGGGTCTTGCCATCCGACTTGAAGGTGAAGCCAACGACTACTTCGGCAAGGGACTCTCCGGTGGACGCATCAGCATTCTGCCCCCAGCTCGCAGCAGCGAGGAATTCCATGCCGAGAACAACATTATTGCAGGAAACACAGGTCTTTACGGTGCCACCTCAGGTGAACTCTATATCAATGGTAAGGTAGGTGAGCGCTTCGGTGTGCGCAACTCCGGTGCCATTGCCGTCATCGAGGGTGCTGGCGACCACTGCTGTGAATATATGACTGGCGGACGCGTCGTCGTACTGGGAAAGACCGGTCGTAACTTCGCCGCAGGTATGTCGGGCGGTGTAGCTTACGTCTATGACCCCGACCACACCTTCGACTACTTCTGTAACATGGATATGGTGGAGCTCTCGCTGGTCGAGGATTCCGTTTCTCGTAAGGAGCTGCTCGAACTCATCCGTCAGCACTATCTGCACACAGGCTCTGCCCTTGCAGGTCGTATGCTCGACGACTGGCACCGCTACATCGAGGACTTCATCCAGGTAGTTCCCATCGAGTACAAACGTGTGCTCGAAGAGGAGAAGATGCGGAAGTTGCACGAGAAGATTGCCGATATTCAGAGAGATTACTAAATTGTAAATGGTAAATTGTCAAATTGTACATTGAAATGGGAAATCCAAAAGCATTTTTAGAGATACACCGCCAGGAGGCGGGATACCGTCCGATTCACGATAGAATCCACGACTTTGGCGAGGTAGAGCAGACGCTCAACACGCGCGAACGTAAACTGCAGGCATCACGCTGCATGGACTGTGGCGTGCCTTTCTGCCACTGGGCCTGTCCGCTGGGAAACAAAGCACCCGAGTGGAACAATGCCTTGTATAAAGGCGATTGGGAGTTGGCTTATCGCTTACTGAATAGTACTAACCCCTTCCCAGAGTTCACGGGCCGCATCTGTCCCGCCTTGTGCGAGAAGGCCTGCGTACTGAACCGTTTTAACCACGAGCCAACGACGAATCGCGAAGACGAGTGCGCCATCACCGAGATGGCATTCCAGGAAGGTTACATCCAGCCTAAGACTGACATCGAGCGTGATGGTAAAAAGGTGGCAGTTATTGGTGCTGGGCCTGCCGGACTGACTGCTGCCAACGACCTGAATCTGATGGGCTACCAGGTAACGGTGTTCGAGAAGAACGAGGCTGCCGGCGGACTGCTCCGCTATGGCATCCCCAACTTCAAGCTGAACAAGGCCATCATCGATCGCCGCATCGCCCTGCTGGAGCAGGAAGGCATTGAGTTTAAATATGGACAAGACATATCTCTCACCTCTGACCTCTCACCTCTAACCTCTGACTTCG
This sequence comes from uncultured Prevotellaceae bacterium, assembly GCA_902770635.1. GTDB lineage: Bacteria > Bacteroidota > Bacteroidia > Bacteroidales > Bacteroidaceae > Prevotella. Next base: position 41,567 of record CACXTX010000015.1, read on the forward strand.
ACGCAGTGGTCATCGCCAGCGGCACGCCTACAGCCCGTGACCTCAAGGTCCCTGGCCGAGAACTGAAGGGGGTTCACTTCGCCCTCGAGATGCTCTCGCAGCAGAATCGAGTGCTGGCTGGTATGGAGTTTTCGAAAGAGGAGCGCATAACAGCCAAGGGCAAGGACGTGCTTGTCATCGGTGGTGGTGATACCGGTAGCGACTGTATTGGTACAGCCCACCGCCAGGGATGCAAGAGCGTTACTCAGATTGAGATTATGCCCAAGCCCGTAGAAGGTCCTGACGACCCACAGAACCCCTGGCCCAACTGGCCTCGCACACTCAAGACAACCTCGAGTCACGAGGAGGGATGCACCCGTCGCTGGAACATCAACACCCTGGAGTTTCTGGGTAAAGATGGCAAACTGACTGGCGTAAAGGTTCAGGAGATTGACTGGAAGCCAAACCCAGAAGGCGGTCGCCCCATCATGGTAGAGAAGGGTAAGCCTGAGATTATCAAGGCCGAACTGGTGCTGCTGGCCATGGGATTCCTCAAACCAGAACATCCTGAGTATCCCAAGAACGTATTCGTCTGTGGCGACTCGGCTAATGGTGCCTCACTCGTAGTTCGTGCGATGGCCAGTGGTCGCCAAACCGCCCAGAAGGTAGCCTCTTATCTCCAACACAAATAGACTTTAGTTCCATTTTTAGAAAATCCCTGTTTTTCAATACGGAATTCAGGGATTTTTTCTTATCTTTGCCACAAAATATAAATATGATTTCCTATCTGAACACAGAAAACATAGCCCGTAGCAGGGATGGAGTAGAGTACCACCCGCTACGCCCCTTCCTGCCTGAGAGTGCGAAGGTGCTCTTCCTGGGCAGTTTCCCGCCCCAGCGCAAGCGGTGGTGTATGGACTTCTACTACCCTAACTTCATCAACGACCACTGGAGGATTGAGGGACAGTTATTCTTTGGTGACAAGAACCATTTTGTGGACTTGGAGGCCAAGCGCTTTAAGATTGACGAGATTGTAGCGTTCTGTAAAGAGAAAGGCCTCGCCTTCTTCGACACTTCTACGGCTATCCGCCGATTGCAAGACAATGCATCGGACAAATTCCTGGAAGTCGTGGAACCAACGGACATCGCGAGCCTCTTGCAAAGACTGCCCCACTGCAAGGCCATCGTCACCACGGGCGAGAAAGCCACAGAGACCATCTGCGCCACACTCGGCATTGCAGAAATTCCCAAGGTCAACACGTCCGTTCTCATCCCTCATCCATCAGCCATCTCACCTCATCCATCACCCATCAGCCTCTGGCGCCTGCCATCGTCCTCCCGGGCCTACCCGCTGGCTTTCGACAAGAAAGTAGAGGCCTATCGCCGCATGTTCGACTCCCTTTGACAAGCAATCAGCCGTTCTTTTCCGTCATGTATTTCCAGTAGCGGCGAGGCATGTCGCTCAGCTGTTTCTTGGGATTCATGCGCTCCTTGATACAAATGGCCTTGAAGTACGTGCGCCACAGGTCCTGGAACAGTTTGTCGTTCTCGCTCAACACGTCGGCATCCATCTTTCCGTTTGACAAGTCAAATGGCACGGAAGCCTCATCCTCAAACGTCACACGGATAACTGTTTTTCCGTCATAATAATACCCGTAGTGCCGTTTCGCATCATAGATAATCCACGGCTGGTCGTTGAACCTATCCTGAAAGTGGTCGATGATAAGCGGCAACACGTTATGGTCAGGCGACACTACCGCAAGATATGTGCCGTCCTTTGCCTTCTGAAAGCGGATAAACTGCTTCATCCTCAGCTGTTCGTGCAACACCCGTCGACAGCTGTTCCTCACCTCCAGCACATCAGGGTCACTAGCATTCCGCTCCAGTCCTTTCACCTTCAGTCGAAACACCTTGCAGATCATGTTAAACAGCGGCTGGTTCAGCGTCCGCTCCTCTGACAGCCAACTCACGGAAATCATGTGCATCCCCTCTTTCGACAAGTATTTCTCCAGTCCCTTCCACACCCGTTCCGCCTTCTCACTATCCGTCACCACCCGATGCGGCTCGTCGGCAAACATCGGCAACTGCTCGCCCTCTGCCAACAGATACTCAGGCTGCTGTTTCAAGAAAAAGCTGTCGAAGACCGCTGTCAACAGCCCATCCAGCGTATTATCGAAGATATAGACATTCATTCGTCCTTGAAATCGAGGGAGAGTTGTTGCTCGGCAGCAGCTCTCTTTTGTTGTGCCTTGCTGATGAGCAGGGGACGGAGACGATCGGGGCGTAACTCATTGATGCCAACGATAGGTTGGGAGAAGGCGGAAGTGAGCTCGCCACAGGTAATGAAGTACTTGGCCTTCTTCATCACCACGCCCATCTTTTTGAGGTGGTATGACGTGATGCGGTTGAAGCGACGAGAGTTGACGATGAGTACGGCACTCTTGACACCGATGCCTGGCACGCGGAGGATGTCTTCGTAGGAGGCACTGTTGATGTCGACAGGGAAGAACTCCGGATGACGCAGGGCCCAACCGAGCTTGGGATCAACATCGAGGTCGAGGTGGGCATGAGTATCGTCCACTATCTCCTCCACCTTGAAATGGTAGAAGCGCATGAGCCAATCTGCCTGATAGAGTCGGTTCTCACGTACCAAGGGCGGTTGTTTCAGCACGGGCAGACGGGGGTCGTAGGTGTTGACGCTGACGTAGCCGGAATAATAGACGCGGCGCATGGTGGGCTGCTGGTACATGGCGTTCGACATCATCAGGATATCTTTGTCGGTCTCGGCAGTTGCACCCACTATCATCTGTGTCGATTGTCCGGCAGGTACGAAGCGGGGTGCGTGGCGGAACTTCTTGCGGTCCTCCTTATTCTCTAATACGCCCTGCTGGATTTGTGACATGGGCAGGAAGATGCTCTTGTGGTTCTTCTCGGGTGCCAGTGCCTTGAGCGATTCCTCTTTGGGAATCTCAATGTTGATGCTCATGCGGTCGGCATAGCGGCCAGCCTCCTGCAACAGTTCCTGCGAGGCACCCGGGATGGTCTTCAGGTGGATGTAGCCGTTGAAGCGGTGAACGGTGCGAAGGTCGCGCACAATAGCTGTCAGGCGTTCCATCGTATAGTCAGGATTGCGCACTACCCCACTCGACAGGAACAGTCCTTCGATGTAGTTGCGACGATAGAACTCCATGGTGATTTCCTCGAGTTCGGAGACGGAGAGCGTGGCACGCTGGATGTCGTTGGTGCGACGGTTAATGCAGTAGGCACAGTCGTACATGCAGTAATTAGTGAGCATGACCTTTAACAGCGAGATGCAACGCCCGTCGTCGGCAAACGAGTGGCAGATGCCCACACCACCCACGGTTGAGCCTACCATACCCTCTTTGCCCTTGCGCACAGTACCGCTCGACGAACACGAAACATCATACTTCGCCGACTCTGCGAGGATGCGCAGCTTCTCCATTGTTTTCTCTGTCAACATACGGCTGCAAAGATACAACGATGCTGTCCCAAAAGTCAGGACACCGCCGAAATTTTAAGATTCTTTTATCTTTGACAGTCCAATTCTAACACTTTGTAAGAAAATCAGGGGATAAGAATTCAATGTGTCAACAAAATGAACTGATTTATGGTTGAATTCTATACAAAATGATATTTATTCAGTTTTTTTACAAACATAAAGGCAATATTTCTTGGTTGGTTCTGTCTTTTTGACTACCTTTGCACTCGAAATCCTAACAAAAAGATAGAATAATTAGGTATTTATGAGCAAAATGGCACAAAAACTCAGATTTTCAAAAATGCATGGTTGCGGAAACGACTACATCTATGTCAATACGATGGAGTTCACCGTGCCAGATCCTGTGGCTGCTGCCATTGCATGGAGCGACCGCCACAAGGGTATCGGGTCCGACGGTCTGGTGCTGATAGGGAAATCACCCGTGCCTGAAGCTGATTATACCATGCATATATATAACGCGGACGGGTCGGAGGCCATGATGTGTGGCAATGCGTCGAGGTGTATTGGAAAGTATCTCTATGAGAAGACCCACCCTTGGCCCCTCCCTGTGAAGGAGGGGAATGGATACCAAGAGACCGAGATTCGTTTGCTCACGTTGTCGGGTATCAAGGTTCTTCATCTGCACATCGTCAACGACATCGTTGAATATGTTACAGTCGATATGGGCGAGCCTGTCTTCGAAGACGGAACCCTTTTCAATCCCACTCTCGCGAGAAGTCTATCTACTCCCCTCCATCACAGGGAGGGGCAGGGGGGTGGGTCTGCTCTTTTCGTCTCTATGGGAAACCCCCACTATGTTATCTTCACGGATAATGTGGACCAGGTAGGTGAAACCGGACGACTGCTCGAAAAGCACCCGGCCTTTCCACAACGCTGCAACATAGAGCTTGCCCGCATTGAGGCGGACGGAACCATCCGGACTCGCGTCTGGGAACGCGGAAGCGGTATTACTCAAGCTTGTGGCACCGGTGCCTGCGCTACTGCCGTAGCAGCCGCCTTAACGGGCAGGGCTGGACGCAAGAGCAACATCGAGATGGACGGTGGAACACTCAGCATTGAATGGTGCGAAAAAGATAACCACGTCTATATGACCGGGCCCGCCGAATTCGTCTTCGACGGCGAAATGGAAATAGATTGTAAATAGTAAATCGTCAAATTGTAAATTGATATGGCATTAGTAAATATACATTTCCTGAATCTGCAGAACAACTACCTGTTTGCCGACATTGCCAAGAAGGTGAATGCCTTTAAGGTGATGCACCCCAAGGCCGATGTGATTTCGCTGGGCATCGGTGACGTGACGCAACCGCTGGCTCCCGCCGTCGTGGAGGCCATGCACAAGGCAGCCGACGAGATGGGCACCGCGGAGGGTTTCCGCGGATATGGTCCTGAGCAGGGCTATCCGTTCCTGCGTGAGGCTATCCTGAAGAACGACTTCCGTCCGCGTGGCGTGCGTCTTGAACTGGACGAGATATTCGTGAACGACGGTGCTAAGTCGGACACGGGCAATTTCCAGGAGCTGCTGCACTGGGACAACTTCATCGGAGTGACCGACCCCATCTATCCCGTCTATATCGACTCGAACGTGATGATAGGACGGTGTGGCAACTACCGCGACGGACGATGGACCAACGTCCGCTACCTGCCAACGACGGCGGAGAACGGCTTTATACCGGAGTTGCCCAAAGGCCGCCCTGTGGATGTCATCTACCTGTGCTACCCCAACAACCCGACGGGCACGGTGCTGACCAAGCAGGAGTTGCGTAAGTGGGTGAACTATGCGCTGAAGAACGATGCACTCATCCTCTTCGACGCTGCCTATCAGGCCTACATCCGCAACCCGGAGATACCGCACAGCATCTACGAGATTAGGGGTGCCAAGAAGTGTGCCGTCGAGTTCCACTCGTTCTCGAAGACGGCAGGATTCACGGGTGTGCGCTGTGGCTATACCATAGTGCCCAAGGAGGTGAGCGTATCTACCTTTGAGGGCGAGCGCATCTCGCTGAACCAGTTGTGGCTGCGCCGTCAGTGTACCAAGTTCAACGGCACCAGCTACATCTCGCAGCGTGCCGCCGAGGCCATCTATTCGCCCGAGGGCAAGCAGCAGATACAGGCCACCATCGACTATTACATGGACAATGCCCGACGCATGCTGAAGCGACTTCGCGCCCTGGGCTACGAGGTGTATGGTGGCGAGAATGCGCCGTACATCTGGATGCGCACACCGGACGGCATGGGTTCGTGGCCGTTCTTCGAGGCGCTGCTCTATGGTGCCAATGTGGTCTGCACGCCGGGTGTGGGCTTCGGACCGTCGGGCGAGGGCTACGTGCGGTTCACCGCCTTCAGCAGTCACGAGAAGACGGAGGAGGCCCTGGACCGCATCGCAAAATGGAGTAAAGGATAACGAAACCGGTTTCAAATAAATATGTCAGCAACCCCATTGGAGGTTTTAGTATTCATTAAAAAGGTAAAAAGGTATGAAAAGAATTGAAGCAATTATCCGCAAGACGAAGTTCGAGGATGTGAAGGAAGCACTGCTCTCGTCGGACATCGACTGGTTTGAGTACCACAACGTGCACGGCATCGGACAGAGCCGACAGGAGCGTATCTACCGTGGCGTCCAGTACTCGACGGACGTCATAGAGCGTGTGGCACTTACCATCGTCTGTCGCGATCCGCTGGTGGAGCCTACGGTGAAGGTGATTCTGGAGACGGCCCATACGGGCGAGGTGGGCGATGGCCGCATCTTCGTGAGCGACATGATAGACACCTGGAGCATCCGCACCGGTGAGCACGGCGACACCGTACTGAGAGACAAAAAATAACTTAGTATACTTTCTTAGGATAACTTAGTATACTTTCTTAGGGTAACTTAGTATACTTTCTTAGGATAACTTAGTATACTAACTTTAATATAAAAAAAGAAAGGGTAAAATTATGAACGAAATAGGATTATCACTCGATACAGTATGGATGCTGTTGGCAGCCATGTTGGTTTTCTGGATGCAGCCCGGTTTTGCGCTGTGTGAGGCTGGTTTTACGCGCGGCAAGAACACCGCCAACATCCTAATGAAGAACTTTGTCGATTTCATGTTCGGCTCACTGCTGTTCTTCTTCCTCGGCTTCGGATTCATGTTCGGCAGCGAGGGGGCCGGCTTCATCGGCATGCCCAACTGGGGCGACCTCTCATTCTACAAAAGCGACCTGCCCGTCGAGGGCTTCCTGATTTTCGAGACCGTGTTCTGTGCCACCTCCGCCACCATCGTCAGCGGTGCCATGGCCGAGCGCACCAAGTTCTCGATGTAATCGAGGGACACTGGACGTGGGGTGGCGGCTGGCTCTGCAACGATGCTGCCGACGGTTTCATGATGACCACCTTCGGCGACGTGTTCCACGACTTTGCCGGTTCTGCCATCGTACACAGCGTAGGCGGCGTGCTGGCCCTGATTGGCGCCATGGCACTGGGGCCCCGCATCGGCAAGTATGCCAAGGACGGCAAGAGCCGTGCTATTCCCGGTCACAACCTGACAATGGCTGCCCTGGGTGTCTTCATCCTCTGGCTCGGATGGTTCGGCTTCAACCCCGGTTCTCAGCTGGCTGCAAGTGGTGAGGTGAACCGCGTTGCCATCTCTCACGTGTTCCTGACCACCAACCTCGCAGCAGCTGCCGGTGGCGTGGCTACCATGTTCCTGACTTGGCTCAAGTATGGCAAGCCCTCACTCTCACTGACGTTGAACGGTGTACTGGCAGGTCTTGTGGGCATCACAGCCGGATGTGACATCGTATCTCCCGTCGGTGCCGTGATCATCGGACTTGTGTGTGGTATAGCACTCGTCTATGCTATTGATTTTATCGACCATAAATTACATATTGACGACCCTGTAGGTGCTAGTTCCGTTCATGGTGTCTGCGGTATCCTGGGAACTCTCATGACCGGTCTGCTGTCAACCACTAACGGTGCCTTCTACGGTTACGGCTGGGGATTCTTCGGTGCTGAGTGCTTCGGCATTCTGGTCATCGACCTCTGGGCTGCCGCCTGCGGATTCGCCCTGTTCTATGGTATCAAGAAGCTGCACGGCCTGCGCGTTGACAAGCGAATAGAAGAGGAAGGACTCGACATCTATGAGCATGGAGAAGCATGCTACAACTAATTAACAAAGCGGCCTTTGGCCTAATTGATAATTGATATTTGATAATTAAGAATTAAAAATTAAGGGTATGAAAAAGATTGTATTGTTTGCAATGGGTTTGGTGCTTAGCTGCACCACCCTTGCTCAGGAGAAAATTGAAACTACGATTAGTGCTGATTTCGTAAGTAGTTACATCTGGCGTGGCCAGGATTTAGGAAGCACTGCCATTCAGCCGACCTTGGGCGTTGGATACAAAGGACTGTCGCTGACAGCCTGGGGCAGCTACGGACTCGTCAACAAAGACGATGTCAAGGAGTTCGACCTGACACTGGACTATACCATCGGCGGACTGAGCATCGGTATTACCGACTACTGGTTCAGCAGGATGGACGGTGGAGATCCCGACGGTCGCTACTTCAAGTACGAGGCCCACGGTACCAACCATGTGTTTGAAGGCTACATCGGCTACGACTTCGGCTTTGCCTCACTCCGTTGGTTCACCAACTTCGCCGGCAACGACGGCGTGAACAAGAACGGCAAGCGGGCCTATAGCAGTTATGTGGAAGCTGCTGTCCCATTTAAACTGGCTACCGTAGATTGGACTGCTACAGCTGGCGTCGTTCCCTACGCCACCACCTCGTATGCCACCACAGGCTTCGCCGTCACCAAGCTCGCCCTGAGAGCTACAAAAGACATAAAGATAAGTGATACGTTCTCTATTCCTGTGTTTGCAGAAGTTGTTGGAAACCCCTGCTCACAGAAAGCTTACCTGGTTCTGGGATTAACGCTGCATCCATAAAAAACAACCGAATCAGGCAAGTGTCCTCTCTTCCGCCTCAATGGTGGGAGAGAGGATCTTTTTATATTGAAAAACCATCGGAATCCTCAAAAGTAACAGATTGCAAATAATAAGCATTGTTTTAAGACAAAAAGAAAGGAATTCAGACCTCGACCTGCTGCAAGACTTTACACCTTGTCAGATTTGCGTGTTTTTAACAATAAAAAGACCAGCCATATCACCTGATTGGTGTCAGAAAGCATTATCTTTGCAATCCATAAATACTGTTTTTGATTTATGGACACAAAATACATTTTCGTTACGGGCGGTGTCGTTTCCTCATTAGGAAAGGGCATTATATCGGCCTCTATAGGCAAACTGCTGCAAGCACGCGGCTACAAAGTAACCATCCAGAAGTTCGACCCCTATATCAACATAGACCCTGGCACGCTGAACCCCTACGAGCACGGCGAGTGCTACGTGACTGACGACGGTTTCGAGACGGACCTGGACTTGGGGCACTACGAACGCTTTACAGGCATACATACAACACGAAACAACTCTATAACAACAGGGCGCATCTACAAGACCGTCATTGACCGCGAACGCCGTGGCGACTACCTAGGCAAGACCATCCAGGTGGTGCCACACATCACGGACGAGATTAAACATCGAATGCTACGCAAAGATGAGAAGAACGAACAGTTGGACTTTGTCATTACAGAGGTGGGCGGTACCATCGGCGACATTGAGAGTGCGCCATTCATGGAGGCTATCCGACAGTTGCGTTGGCAACTGGGTCGTGACGCGGTGTGTGTGCACCTGACCTATGTGCCCTATTTGAAGGCTGCCGATGAGTTGAAGACAAAGCCCACGCAACACTCGGTGAAGGAACTACAGGGCATGGGTATCCAACCTGACATCCTCGTACTACGTACAGAGCGACACCTGGACGACCATCTGCGCATGAAAGTAGCCTCGTTCTGTAACGTTGACCTGGAATGTGTGGTGCAGAGCGAGGATATGCCCTCCATCTATCAGGTGCCTGTGAGCATGCAGCAACAGGGACTCGACGCTGCCATCATGCGAAAGATAGGCATCCCCGTGGGTGAGACACCTGCCATGAAATCGTGGCACGACTTCCTGAACAAACAGCGCAACGCCACGCGTGAGGTGCATGTGGCATTGGTGGGCAAGTACGACTTACAGGATGCCTATAAGAGCATCCGCGAGAGCCTGAACCTGGCAGGCATCTACAACGATGTAAAGGTAAGGATTCATTTCGTGAACAGCGAAGAAGTAACGGCTGAGAATGTCGCTGAGAAACTCAACGGCATGGCGGGTATCATCGTCTGTCCAGGTTTCGGTCAGCGAGGCATCGAGGGAAAGATTATCGCTGCAGAATATACCCGTACACACGACATTCCCACCTTCGGCATCTGTCTGGGCATGCAGATGATGGTCATCGAGTTTGCCCGTAACGTACTGGGCTACAAGGATGCCAACAGTGCGGAGATGAGAGCCACCAACCAGCAACAGGCCCACCCACAGCAGGCCCTCCAGCAACAGACCCTCCCTGTTATGGAGGGGAGTAGTTACCAAGAGCCTGTGAATGTGATTGACTTCATGGAAGAACAGAAAAACATTACGCAGATGGGTGGTACGATGAGATTAGGCGCATACGATTGTAAGGTATTAAAAGGTAGTAAGTCATTTGATGCATATTCGCAGTCAGAATTATCTACTCCCCTCCATAACAGGGAGGGTCTGCTGGAGGGTCTGCTCATCAGCGAGCGCCACCGCCACCGCTACGAGTTCAACAATGCCTATAAGGACGAATACGAACGGGCTGGCATGCAGTGTGTAGGCATCAACCCCACCGCCAACCTCGTCGAGATTGTCGAGATACCCGAGAAACGCTGGTACATCGGCACCCAGTATCATCCGGAATATTCGTCAACGGTGCTCCATCCGCACCCGCTCTTCCTGTCGTTCATCAAAGCATGTATTAAAAATAAGTGATATTATGTGTGGAATCGTAGCTATATTAAACATAGAAGAACAAACTTCTAAACTGAGAGAGAAAGCACTGAAGATGAGTCAGAAAATCCGTCATCGCGGACCTGACTGGAGTGGAATATACTGTGGCGGTACGGCCATCCTCGCCCACGAACGACTAAGCATTGTCGATCCGGAGAGTGGCGGACAGCCTCTGTTCTCGCCTGACAAGAAACAGGTGTTAGCCGTGAATGGCGAGATATATAACCATCAGGAGATTCGTCGCCGCTATGCCGGTCAGTATGAGTTCCAGACGGGTTCGGACTGTGAAGTGATACTAGCGTTGTATCGTGAACTAAGGGAAAAGGGAAAAGGGAAAAGTGAAAAATTGGCTACCGCCCTGCTGGAGCAACTCAGCGGCATCTTCGCCTTCGTGCTGTACGACGAGGAGACAAACGAGTTTCTGATAGCCCGCGACCCCATCGGTGTGATTCCCCTTTATATCGGCTATGACAGCGACGGAAAGGTGTATGTGGCTTCCGAACTGAAGGCCCTCGAAGGCCAGTGCGAGCGTTACGAGCCGTTCCTGCCCGGCCACTACTATTGGAGTGTCGACCCAGGACAGAAGTGGTACTATCGTCGCGATTGGATGCGCTATGATGCCGTGAAGGACAATCCCGCCAGTGTTGAGGCTATCCATGATGCCCTTGAGGATGCCGTGAAGCGCCAGCTGATGTCCGACGTGCCCTACGGCGTACTGTTGTCTGGAGGGTTGGACTCTTCCGTCATCTCCGCCATCGCCGAAAAGTTCTCAGAACATCGTATTGAGGACGACTCGAAGAGCAAGGCCTGGTGGCCCCGTCTGCACTCCTTTGCCGTAGGACTGAAGGGCGCCCCCGACTTGGCGAAGGCGCGCCTGGTAGCCGACCATATCGGTACCGTTCACCATGAGATCAACTATACCATCCAGGAGGGCCTTGATGCTATCCGCGACGTCATCTATTATATTGAGACCTACGATGTCACCACCGTCCGTGCCTCCACACCCATGTACCTGTTGGCAAGGGTCATCAAGTCGATGGGCATCAAGATGGTGCTCAGCGGCGAGGGTGCCGACGAGATATTCGGAGGCTACCTCTATTTCCACAAGGCCCCCACAGCCAAGGACTTTCACGAAGAGACCGTCCGCAAGCTTTCCAAACTGCACCTCTACGACTGTCTGCGCGCCAACAAGAGTCTCTCTGCCTGGGGTGTAGAAGGTCGTGTGCCCTTCCTCGACAAAGAATTCCTGGATGTCGCTATGCGTACGAACCCTGAGGCCAAGATGTGCCCAGGCAATACGATGGAGAAGAAGATTGTCCGTGAGGCCTTTGCCCACCTGTTGCCCGCCGAGGTGGCATGGCGCCAGAAGGAGCAGTTCTCCGACGGTGTGGGCTACAGCTGGATTGACACTTTGAAAGCCATAACGTCGGCAGCGGTTTCTGACGAGCAGATGGCCCATGCCGCCGAGCGTTTCCCCATCAATCCACCCAAGAACAAGGAGGAATATTACTATCGCAGCATCTTTGCCGAGCACTTCCCCAGCGACTCCGCCGCCCGCAGCGTTCCCAGCGAGGCCAGCGTGGCTTGCAGCACTGCCATCGCCCTTGAGTGGGACGAAGCCTTTAAGAACATGAACGACCCCTCAGGCCGTGCCGTCAAAGGGGTGCATGAGCAAGCCTATTGACTCGGAAGAGGCTTCTATTTGAAATGTATTAAGAATTGTTGATGTTCTGGATGACAAGGCTTGCCAATGTCATTCCAAAGACGGCGGTGATTTGTACGAGCGAACCTTTCACCTCGCCCACTTGCTGAGCAGGCTCATCGCTGAACACGCACTTGAATTTCCGCTTCGGGAAACGCTGCTGTTTCTTGAAGCGGTTTCTTAATGCACGGGCTAAAGGATCACCCTTTACCTTCCAGAACTCAGCAACCTGTACCCTCGTAGGGTCTAACTTCAAGGCGGCACCCATCGACGAGAAGAACTTTGCCTTCGTCTGGCAAGCCAACTCAATAAGCAATGCCTTGTCCTTCAGCGAATCAATAGCATCAATGATAAAGTCGTAGCTGTCTAACGCAAAGGTGGGAGCAGACTCTTCATCAAAGAGTTTGCAAAGCGCTGTTATCTCGGCCTGGGGGTTGATGGTGAGCAATCGTTCACGAAGGGCTTCTACCTTTACCTGTCCTATGGTTTGCTGGGTGGCCATCAGTTGGCGGTTGATATTAGTGACATCCACACGGTCGAAGTCCACCAGAGTGAGATGCTTTACACCCGTTCGTACCAAGGCTTCGGCACACCAGGAACCTACACCCCCGACACCGAATATAATAACACGCTGGGCACCGATGCGCTTCATTGCATCAGTGCCCAGCAATTGTTCTGCTCGTTGAAACATGAGCTTTTCTATTGATTAGAAGTCCATCTTATCGAGCTCGTCAGAGAAATCCTTAGGCTCGTTAGCAGGCTCATGATATTCCTCGTTGCGCTCACGACGCTCAGGACGGGGGCGACGCTCACCACGATCATTGTGATCAGGACGCTGGCGACGCTCGCCACGCTCAGGACGCTCACGACGACGCTGCTGTGGTTCTACGTATCCCTCTGGCTTCTCAACGAGTACACGATGAGAGAGCTTGAACTTACCAGTCTTAGGATCAATCTCAAGGAGCTTCACCTTAATCTTGTCACCCTCTTTGAGACCAGCCTCCTCGACAGTCTCAAGACGCTTCCAGTCAATCTCAGAAATATGCAACAGACCATCCTTGCCAGGCATGAACTCTACGAAGCAGCCGTAAGGCATGATGCTGCGAACGGTACCCTCGTAAACTTCACCGACCTCAGGAATAGCAACGATAGCCTTAATCTTAGCGATAGCAGCATCGATGCTCTCCTTGTTAGGACCGCTGACCTGAATCTTACCAACGCCATCCTCTTCATCGATGGTGATGGTAGCACCAGTATCCTCCTGCATCTGCTGGATAATCTTTTGACAGCACCGATGAACTCCTTCGGAATCTCGAAGGCCTCGATACGGGGAACCCAAGGCTTCAGCTCAGGACGTGGCTCGGCGATGGTATCGGTGATGCACTTCAGGATGTGCTCACGACCAGCCTTAGCCTGCATGAGGGCTTTCTCCAGAATGTCGAACGACAGACCGTCGCACTTGATATCCATCTGGGTAGCGGTCAGACCGTCCTTAGTACCGGTGGTCTTGAAGTCCATATCGCCCAAGTGGTCCTCGTCACCAAGGATATCACTCAGCACAGCATACTTGTCTTCTCCGGGGTTCTTGATCAGACCCATAGCGATACCTGAAACAGGCTTCTTCATGGGAACACCAGCATCCATCAGAGCCAGCGTGCCGGCGCAGACGGTAGCCATACTGGAAGAACCGTTAGACTCCATAATCTGAGATACTACACGAACGGTGTAGGGGAAGTCAGCAGGAATCATCTCCTTCAGACCGCGCCATGCCAAATGGCCGTGACCAATCTCACGACGGCCTACGCCACGCTGAGCCTTGGCCTCACCAGTACAGAACGGGGGGAAGTTATAGTGGAGCAGGAAACGCTGATAGCTCTTGTCGAGCACATCGTCAACCAGCTTCTCGTCGAGTTTGGTTCCCAAGGTAACAGTCGTCAAAGACTGGGTCTCACCACGGGTGAAGATAGAACTTCCGTGAGGCATGGGCAGGGGTGACACCTCGCACCAGATAGGACGGATGTCGGTGGTCTTACGGCCATCGAGACGGATGCCTTCGTCGAGGATGCAACGGCGCATAGCGTCGCGCTCTACGTCGTGGTAGTAGCGATCCATCATAGCCTCGTATTCATCGTCAGTGATCTCAGCGACTGAATCGCTGAGCACAGTGCCGGCAGCAGCGGCGGCCTCAGCAGCAGCCTTGCGCTCTGCGAAGAACTTCTCCTTGAAGTCAGCCAGAATCTTCTCGAAGGCCTCAGCACGGGCGTGCTTCTCAAGTGCCTGCTTGGTGATATCGTAGGCAGGCTGATAAAGCTCCTTGTTCATGCGCTCACGCAGTGCCTCGTCGTTGATCTCGTGGTCGTACTCGCGCTTCACATCCTTGCCGAGCTCCTTGCTCAGCTCAGCCTGCAGCTCACACATGGGCTTGATAGCGTCCATAGCAGCCTTCAGGGCTCCGAGCAGATCCTGCTCAGAAACTTCCTTCATCTCACCCTCTACCATCATGATGTTCTCGGCAGAGGCACCAACCATGATATCCATATCGGCCTCCTTCATCTGCTCGAAGGTAGGATCGATAACATACTCGCCATTGATACGAGCCACGCGCACTTCAGAGATAGGGCACTCGAAGGGGATATCTGAACATGCCAGCGCGGCAGATGCTGCAAAACCTGCCAAAGCATCAGGCTGGTCAACACCATCGGCGCTGAACAGCATTACGTTGACATAAACTTCTGCGTGATAGTTGGAGGGGAACCTGTAGTCAACCTGCAGAGGCATGAAATCGGTTCCGGGAACTGCATCTTTTGCGGCACAAACAGTAGCCAGCAGTACAGTGTTGTTCATGCGGAGCATCACACTGCCATCGGCCTGCTTTGCCACTTTC
>CACXTX010000016.1 GCA_902770635.1 uncultured Prevotellaceae bacterium
TTAAGGATAAAAATTGCGAGATTTAAATCTAGAAATTGCGCGCATTAATGGTAGCAAGTTTTTCTCTTAACAGGCATCTTGACAGCGGAGTTGAAGGACGACGAGAGAATTAGCAAAATTATTAACAAATGTCTAACTAACTTATTATTAAAAATTATGGCTATTAAAGTAATTGCACAACGACGTGAAGTGAAATTGGGTAAGAACCCTGGTATGAAATTCGTGATGCGCCCCGACCTCTACATCCCCATCCAGGAGAAGAAGGTGTTCGCAGAGGCCTCTACCCACTCGGGAATCTCTGCTGGTGTCATCAAGGCGGCTTGGGACGCTGCTGGTGAGGTCATCCGTACGTGGGCGACCGAAGGTCACTCCATCCCCCTGCCCGGACTGGGCACGATGCGCTTCGGCGTCCGCTCGAAGGCAGTGGCTGACCTGGAGGACGTGAAGACCAGTCTGATCAGCGTGCGCCGCATCATCTTCACCCCTAACGTGGAGCTGAAGGACGAGCTGAAGAACACCTCGATTCAGATTACCTGCCTGGACGAAGAGGGCAACGTGCTGAAGCGCGTGACCTCGAGTGACAGCGGCGACATCGAGGACAACGAGAACGGCGGAACAACGGGTGGCACGGATTCTGGTACCACGAACCCCACGGATTCTGGTGACGAGAACCTGGGAGACGGAGATTAAGCGCTTCGCTAATTGATAATTGATAATTGATAATTGATAATTGAGAGTTATGAAGAAGAATCGATTGATTGAGGTAGTGGTGAAGGTGATAGTAGCCGCTCTCACAGCTTTCGTGACGGCACTGGGTACCACCAGTTGCATGGGCTACGGACCGTTTTAGCGGGCTTCGCCCTAGTGAATAGTGCGCTCGACCCTTTGGGTCGCTTTGCACCTTTAGGTCAAAGAATAGTGAAAAAATCCTGCAGGCACCTTTGCTTGCAGGATTCTTCGTTATAAATGTATTTCAATGATATTTATTTCATATCAGCTTCGGCCTGCTTGGTCTTGGGATCGTCGGCACCATAGAGTCCGTAATAAGCCTGGTAGCGGTTGTAACCCCAGTTAGCCTGAGCACGATTAGGATCGAGCTCCTTAGCCTTGTCGAAGGCTTCGATGGCCTCTTTGTAGAGCTCCTTGCGCTTGGCGGTGTCGTCGGTGTTGGCAGCCTGAACGCTGAGGCAGGCACCCAGATAGGTGAAGACGATAGCATTGTCGGGCTTGGCAGCAGAGGCCTTGCGCAGCCACTTGGCACCTTCCTCTGCATTGTTGGCATTGACAGCCATCAGACCTTTATTGGCCAGTGCGGTGAAGGAGTTGGGGAACTTAGCCAGGTGCTGGTCGAGGAACTCGCTCTGGGCTTTCTTGTCCAGACCCTCGTACATACCGTTGATGGCGTCAACAATAACCTCGTTCTCGGGCTCGGCAGCATACATCTGCTTCAACTGGTCAACGAAAGCCAGTGAGTCGGCGTGGTTTTTCAGGTTGCTGCGCATAGCGAACAACTGGAAGTTCTCTGCCTCCTGCTTCTGGGTGGGGTCCTTCTTAGCAATCTCGAAATACTTGTTGGCACGGGCCATATCCTTGGCGTCGTAGGCATAGCGGCCTGCGAAGAAGGCTACCTGTCCGGCATACTCCTTCTCGGGAGCCTTGTCCATAGCGGCGAAGGTTGGTTCGGCAGCTGAGTCGGTGAACATACCCCAGAACTTCAGCACGGCAGCATTATTGCCCTTGCGAGCCTCCTCCTGTCCGATGTTTACGAGGTGTGAGCGAACGGCCCATACGCGAGCAATGTTCTTCTCGAACTGAGGCTTAACCTTGCCCTTGGCGTTGGGCATCTGGTCGTACTTGTTGCACTCAATAACATTCTCGATGGCATCACAGATAGCGTTACCCAGACCCAGCGTGTCGTAAGGCTTCACCTTACCGGTGCCCATCTGAGCAGCCATCTGGTTCTCGGTGATGGTACCTGTCTCGTTGCTCACCTTGTTCATAGCCAGCTCAAAGAGGTGGTTGTAAGCCTCTGCCTTTTCGGCATTGTCAGCGAGTTCGTTCAGATGCTGCTTCACCAGCTGTACTGCTTCAGCATAATCCTTTGACTTTGTGATGGCCTTAAGAGCATCACTCTTAGCGGCAAAGGTCATGGTGCTTGCCATGAGCACAATTGCCATCATAAGCATTTTTTTCATACGATTTTCATTTATTGGTTAAACACTTTATTCATTGTTATTCTCAACATCCTGGGGATTCTCGGCGCCTTCCACCTCCTCGTTCAGCACCTCTGCCTCCTCGACATCCTCCTCCTGGCTGGAGGTAACCTTGCAGACACTGGCAATGGAGTCGCTCTTCTTGGTGAGGTTGATGAGACGGACACCCTGAGTGGCACGGCCCATGACGCGGACATCGGCCACCTTCAAGCGGATGAGGATACCGGACTTGTTGATAATCATCAGGTCATTCTCGTCGGTGACTACCTTGATGGCTACCAGACGACCGGTCTTCTCGGTGACGGCGAGTGTCTTCACACCCTTGGCACCACGGGCTGTCTTACGATAGTCCTCGACCTCGGAGCGTTTGCCGTAGCCATTCTCAGAGACTACCATGATGGTCTCGACAGAAGGATCGTTGACGCATACCATGCCTACTACCTCATCATCGCCACCATCCAGGCGCATACCGATAACACCGGTAGATACACGTCCCATAGTACGAACGTCGTTCTCGTCGAAGCGAACGGCACGACCGTTGCGGTTAGCCAGCAGCAGCTCGTTATGACCATTGGTCAGACGAACGCCTACCACTTCGTCACCCTCGTTGATGTTAATGGCACGGACACCGGCGGCACGCACATTCTTATACTGGTCGAGACGTGTCTTCTTGATGATACCCTGCTTGGTGGCAAATACCACATAGTGGGACCTCAGGAACTCTTCGTCGTTGAAGTTCTTGATGCGCAGAACTGCATTGATGGCATCATCAGGCTCAATGTTGAGCATATTCTGGATGGCACGACCCTTGGAGTTCTTGTCGCCTTCAGGAATCTCGTAACACTTCTGCCAGTAGCAACGGCCCTTCTGGGTGAAGAACAGCAGCGTGTTATGCATGGTGGCGGGATAGATATACTCGGCAAAGTCGTTATCACGATGACGGGCAGCCTTGGCACCTACGCCTCCACGGCCTTGCTCGTGGAACTCGTCCAAATGGGTACGCTTGATGTAACCCATGTGCGAAATGGTAATAACCACTGGATCGTCGGGATAGAAGTCCTCGGCATTAAACTCGTGATCGAAGGGAATAATCTCGGTACGACGCTCGTCGCCATACTTCTCCTTCACCTCCTGCAACTCGTCCTTCATCACCTGCTTGCAACGCTCGGGGTTATTCAGGATTTCCTCCAAGTCGGCTATCAGCTTCATGAGGTCGTCGTACTCCTGGTGCAACTGATCGACACGCAGACCGGTCAACTGGCTCAGACGCATATCGACGATAGCCTTCGACTGTAGCTCGTCCAACTCGAAACGAGCCTCCAGGTTACGCTGGGCATCAGACGGTGTCTTGCTGTTGCGGATAATGTGAACCACCTCGTCGATGTTGTTCACAGCTATAATCAATCCTTCAAGGATATGGGCACGCTCCTGGGCTTTTCTCAGGTCGTACTTGGTGCGACGGATAGTCACATCGTGACGGTGCTCTACGAAGTACTTAACGCACTCCTTCAGCGAGAGCAGACGGGGACGGCCCTTTACAAGGGCAATGTTATTTACTGAAAATGAGCTCTGTAGAGCGGTCATCTTAAAGAGCTTGTTGAGCAGTACGTTGGCGTTGGCGTCACGCTTGCAGTCAACCACGATACGCATGCCTTGACGGCCAGACTCGTCGTTTACATTAGCCACACCCTCAATCTTATGCTCGTTGGCCAGATCGGCAATATACTTCACCAGGTCGGCCTTGTTGACACCGTATGGAATCTCGGTGACTACAATCTTATCGTGGGTCTCGGTGGTCTCGATTTCGGCCTTGGCACGCATCACGATACGTCCCCTACCCGTCTCGTAGGCATCACGCACACCAGCGAGGCCATAGATATAGGCACCTGTGGGGAAGTCGGGACCAGGGATGAACTGCATCAGTCCGTCGGTGTCAATGTCGGGATTGTCAATATAGGCACAGCAACCGTCAATGACCTCGCCTAGGTTGTGAGTAGGCATATTGGTAGCCATACCTACGGCAATACCGTTTCCGCCATTCACCAGCAGGTTAGGAATCTTGGTGGGCATTACGCTGGGTTCTACCAGCGAGTCGTCGAAGTTGTTAACCATATCGACGGTGTCCTTCTCAAGGTCGTCCATGATGTGCTCGCCCATCTTGGAGAGGCGGCACTCGGTGTAACGCATGGCTGCCGGAGAGTCACCGTCCACCGAACCAAAGTTACCCTGTCCGTCCACCAAGGTATAACGCATGTTCCACTCCTGAGCCATACGCACCAGGGCACCATAGACAGAGCTATCGCCGTGAGGGTGATACTTACCGAGTACTTCACCTACTACGCGCGCGCATTTCTTATAAGGTTGTGTAGAGACGTTGTTGATGCCCATCATACCATAAAGGATACGGCGATGGACGGGTTTGAAACCATCACGGACATCAGGGAGGGCACGAGCCACGATAACCGACATTGAATAGTCAATGTACGAGGACTTCATTTCCTCCTCAATGTTAATTTTTACAATTCTGTCGTTGTCTAAAGTTTGATCCATTAGTTTATTGTACTATTTTACTATTTGACTATTTTACTATTTACTATTTTACAATTTGACTATTTTACAATTGTACTATTTTGCTATTTACAATTCTACGAATTTTGCGTTTAAGGGCATTTTAAAGCCCGCTGACGCGTTTTTATTATTTTTTAAACTCTGCAAAGTTACGAAAAAACTATCAATAAACCATCGTTTTTAAGTAATTTTTAAGAAATTAATATTCCAGCAGATTCGTTGTCTGTTTTCCGTCGAACGAAATAACGTGCTCTACCCGGTAGCACGACGCGTTGCCTGGCGTACAAAGCGAAGCATTGACATGGAACCCCTGAGCATCGGTTTTCTCATACTCCATATCGTTCAGAATGGACTTGATCAAGAACTGTGAGGGCACTTTCTTCTCATATTGCTGCTTACGGAAGTCGCGTGAGAAAATCTCGGTAGAACCTTTGAAAATGCTCAGATGGATGATGTTGTCGTAATACACGTTCTCCACATCCATACCATCCTCATTGACCGTATTCAGGACGACTTTGTATTTCGTAGGGTTAATGGCGAAATAGAGATGATAGCGGTCACCGTTGTAAAAGACAACCGTGTCTCTCTTCACCACCTCGGTCAGCGTCTGTATCTGGTGGTCCAGGAATTCCACTTCTTCGTCTGGTTCATCACTCTTTCGCAGCTTAATCATTTCACCCTCGCTGTTCTGAATCCACAGCACATGCTCAGCGTGCTTTTCAATATGGAAACGTGACGTCTTACCTATATAAAGGGTGTCTGCAGCCACCATGAAATAGGCTGGCATAGAGGTGGAATCCGGATAATAAACTGAGTCACCTTGCAGCTTGAAGAGCACTTCGTCAGTACCCTCGTCTACCCAGATGCCCTGCAACAGCTGCTTAGCCTCCTTGCTTTCCTTGGGTGTACTTGGGGCTGAGCCACACCCGACCAGCAGGAGGACACAGCATAAAAGCATCAGATATCCGAACCGGTTTTTCATCTTATTTTCCGATACAATGATATTCAAAGCCGTTCTCCACCAGGTCTTCCGAATCGAAGATGTTTCGTCCGTCAATGACCAGCGGACGTTTCATAGCCTTCTTGATAACAGCCCAGGTGGGCAGACGGAACTCTTTCCACTCAGTCAAAAGCAACAGGGCGTCTGCGTCCAGCACGGCGTCGTACATATCGTTACAATAGGTCACCGCATCGCCTATCCTGCGTTTACACTCGTTCATAGCCACTGGGTCGTAAGCCCTGACTGTACAACCGGCCTCCAGCAACAGGCGAATCATCACCAAAGCGGTGGACTCACGCATATCGTCGGTCTCTGGTTTAAACGACAAACCCCACATGGCAATGGTCTTGCCCTTCAGGTCCTGACCCTTGAACGCCTTCTGCAGCTTCTCAAACAGGATGCTTTTCTGACGCTCGTTCACACGCTCCACAGCCTTCAGCACCTCCATAGAGTAGCCATTCTGGTCGGCCGTCTTGATGAGTGCCTTGACATCCTTGGGGAAACAGGAGCCACCATAGCCACAACCGGCATACAGGAACTTACGACCAATACGGGTATCGGCACCAATACCGGCACGCACCATGTTGACATCGGCACCCACCCTTTCACACAGGTTGGCAATGTCGTTCATAAACGAGATACGGGTAGCCAGCATGGAGTTGGCGGCATATTTAGTCATCTCCGCAGAGGGGATATCCATGAAAATCACACGGAAGTTGTTAATCAGGAAGGGCTTGTACAGCTTGGTAAGCACCTTCTTGGCATGCTCACTCTCGACACCCACCACCACTCGGTCGGGCGACATAAAGTCCTTAATGGCATTACCTTCTTTCAGGAACTCGGGGTTGGAGGCGACATCAAACTCCAAATCTTTCATGCCACGCTTCTCCAATTCTTCCTCAATAGTCTTGCGAACCTTGGCAGCTGTACCTACAGGCACCGTTGACTTAGTGACCACTACGGTATAATGGTTCATGTGCTGGCCTATGGTACGGGCAACCTGCAAGACATACTTCAAATCGGCGGAGCCATCCTCGTCAGGAGGAGTTCCCACGGCTGAGAACACAATCTGTACGTCATCCAGTACCGACGACAGGTCGGTCGTAAAGTGCAGACGTCCCGCCTTTACGTTCTTAACCACCAGTTCGTCCAATCCCGGCTCGAAGATGGGTATCTCTCCGTTCTTCAGACGCTCTATCTTCTGAGCATCGACATCTACACACGTCACATTGGCACCCGTGTCAGCAAAACACGTACCCGACACCAGTCCTACATATCCCGTTCCAACAATTGCTATATTCATAATCTAAACTTATTACTCAAAAACTTCCGCGTCTTTGAAAAACGGTTGTTTCAAATCCTTCTCCGAAGTCTGCACTTCCTTGGGGTCAATAGGCCACAGAATATTAATATCCGGGTCATTCCATCGGATACCCGCATCAGCCTGAGGCGCATAGGCGTTATCTACCTTATAGGTAAAGACAGCCTCGTCACTCAGCACGAGGAAACCATGAGCAAACCCGCGCGGAATAAAAAACTGTCGTTTGTTCTCGTCGCTCAACTCAACCATAACGTGCTGGCCAAAGGTTGGACTCGACTTGCGAATATCCACCGCTACATCCAATACCTTTCCCTTGATGACACGCACCAGTTTGGCCTGCGAACAGTCACCTTTCTGGTAATGCAGTCCGCGCAGAACACCATAGCTCGATTTCGACTCGTTGTCCTGTACAAAATCAACTTTTCCGATATGTTGCTCGAACTCTTCTTTCTTCCAGGCTTCGAAAAAATATCCTCGAGCGTCATTAAACACCTTTGGCTCAATGATATACACGCCTTCGATGTTGGTTTTCTTATAATCCATGATACTTTTTTACTTAATTTGATTGCAAAGTTACAAAAAAAAACTCAACCAACGCTTGTTTGTTTCATAAAAAAAACGTAATTTTGCACTCGATGATTGAGATAAATCGACATATAGAGATTCTCCTTTTGGCGAACGAATGTGTGATAGTCCCTGATTTTGGGGGATTTATGACACATCAAGTACCTGCTCACTATGATGCAGACGACCGTTCGTTCCTTCCTCCATTGCGCACCTTGGGTTTCAATCCCCAGTTGCGTATCAACGACAACATTCTGGTTCAATCCTATGTTGAGGCCTATGACATCAGCTATCCCGAGGCCATGCGCAGAGTGGCCGAGGAAGTAGAGGAAATGAAGCACATCCTCAGCGAGGAAGGATCCTATAGCCTCACTGACCTGGGCACGCTGACCGTGAACGCAGAGGGTAACTATGAGTTCACCCCTTGCGAGGCAGGACTGCTAACCCCCGAACTATATGGACTAAGTGCCTATACTTTTAAAAAGCTCAAAGACGCCAAGACCACAGAAGAGCCTTTAAAGGCCATTCCATCGATGGGCAACAAGATGCGTCTCACCGAACAAGTCCCCCTTGAGGAGCCCAAGGAACCAGAGGAAACCCAGCAGCCCACTTTGTTGGATTTTACCGATAGTACCGACGAGCACGAGGCAGACACCATCCGCATACGCGTATCATGGATTCGTAATGCCATTGCAGTAGCTGCTGCCATTGTCGCCTTCTTCTTTATGAGCACCCCAGTGGTTAACAGCGATCTGGGCACTCGCACTATGAGTCATCTTCAGAACAACATCCTTTACAAGCTTATCCCTCAGGACACGAACACCATTCCTGCAGACCCCATTGCCACACCTGTAACCCACAAGACTAAAGCTGACTCCCTGACTCAGGCCAAAGCGGCAAATAAGGACAAGGACGTCCCCACCAAGCGCTATTGTATTGTGGTGGCCTCTCAGGTTAAGCTCAGCAATGCGGAAAGCTTTGTAGAGAAATTACACAAGCAGGGCTATGAGGACGCCAAGGTCTATATATATAATAATGTGGTACGAGTTACTTGTGGCGAGTACGAAACGGAGTCCGAGGCCTATCATTACCTGAACCGGCTGACCAACAAGGAAGAATTTTACGACGCTTGGGTCTATAAAAAAGCAGAAAGTTAAAGCATGAAACGTGTAAGATGCCCTAAATGCGACAGCTATATCACGTTTGACGAGACGAAATATTCGCCTGGTCAGTCGTTAGTATTCAAGTGTAACGAATGTGGCAAGGAGTTTGGCATACGCATTGGTGTGTCTAAACTTCGCGCTACCCAGAAACAGGAAAGCGCGGAACTCTCCGAAGACGACGGCCAGCGAACGGCTGAGGAAGCCTGCGGTTCCATCGTGATTATCGAGAACGTATTCCATTTCAAGCAGGTCATCCCCCTGCACATGGGTGACAATGTCATTGGACGCTATCAGAAGGGTAATCCCGCCAACTGTACCTTTGAGACTGTTGATCCAAGTGTCGATCTGAACCATTGTACCATCAACGTAAGCCACGACAAGCGAGGAGGCCTGCGTTACACGTTGACGGACAACAACAGCAATACGGGTACGTTTGTAGGCGATGTGGAGTTGCAGCCCCGAGAAAGACGAATTATAGAAGACGGCACTCTCTTTACATTAGGTGCCACCAGCATCATCCTACGCACTACCAATGTAGAGGAAGATCATGCCTAAAAGCACCAAAGCCAGGTCGAGCGCCTTGGCCTTGAGGTTCTTTTCATGAAAGAAAACAGCCCCAAAAAGGAAACTGACAACTACACTCCCCCTACGAACCATTGACACAATCGAGATCATAGCCTCCGGCATGGACAGCGAATAGAAATACATAAAGTCAGCGGTTGACAAAAACAAGCTTACGCCGATAATCGACCAATGCCAATGGAACGGTGTGAGTTCCTTGCGGTGGGGCATCCAGAGAAACACGAGCATAGCCAGCATCATACCACACTGATAGAAGTTGTACCACGCTTGTACCAGCATACGGTTCAAGCCCACACCCCCACTCTCTACGGGTGCCATCAGGTATTTGTCATACAAACCGCTCAACGCGCCTAATGCAGCAGCTCCTACAATCATCCATATCCAATGGTCATGCTTGAAGTCTATTCCCTCTTTCTTACCACTGCGGCTCAACATCAGGAAGGAGAGCACTGCCAATAGCACACCAGCCCATTGCCATCCGTTCAGTCGTTCGCCAAAAACCAACAAGGCACCCACCAATACCATCACAGGGCGAGTGGCATTAATAGGTCCCACAATAGTAAGGGGCAAGTGTTTCATACCGAAATAGCCCAAGACCCAACTGGACAGGACGATTAGTGCCTTTCCCAAGATATATTTATGTTCGTCCCAGCCTCCTTCTGTCACATAAAAGATGCTGCCATCCAGCATTTGCGTGGTACTGCTCAACACGATAAAGGGCAGAAAGATTAAGGATGAGAACAGCGTGTTAAGAAACAAAACAGGAATCACGGCATTTGCCTTCAACGCCTGTTTCTTAAACGAGTCGTAGCACCCCAACAAGGCCGCTGACATAAAAGCTAATATTAACCAAGCCATATTTAAGTGAAAAGTGAAAAGTGAAAAATATGCTACCGCTTCAATACATTACTTTTTCCAGGAAAAGAGCTTTCGCCGGCATGGACTCCCCTGCCTGAGTACGCTTCTTGCCTTCAATCACCTGACGGAACTCCTTAAGCGTCATTCGCCCGCGCCCCACTTCCACCAAGGTACCGACTACGGCTCTAACCATATTCCTCAGAAAGCGGTTGGCCGTAATCTCGAAATACCAGGTGGTGGACGAAGTCTGCACCCACTGAGCCTGAGTCACCTTGCACAAAGTGGTCTTCACATCGGAACCTGCCTTACAGAACGCCCCAAAATCCTCGTATTCCAACAGGATGCGACCAGCCTCATTCATCAAATCAAAGTCCAACTGGTAATGCAGTTCCAGTGAGTACGCGTTCAAGAAGGGCGACTTCTGCGTATGAACATAATAATGATAGGTACGCGAGGTGGCCGAGAAACGGGCATGAAGGTTGTCTGCTACAGGTTCTATACAATAGACTGAAATATCTTCGTGCAATAGTCCGTTCAACTTCTTCACCATTAACGCCGTATCCAACTGCTGATTGGTGTCAAAATGAGCTGCCATTTGACGAGCATGAACCCCTGCATCCGTGCGTCCTGCCCCTGTAACGCTCACATCTTCCCGCATCAACAAGCTCAGACAACGCTGCAGTTCACTCTGCACCGTCACTCCATTGGGCTGTATCTGCCATCCGTGATAGTGAGTACCATCGTACCCAAACCAGATAAAATATCGCATAATTGGGTGCAAAGGTACAAAATAATTGATAATAGAACATTGGGAATTGATAATTATTTCTTATTTTTGCACCATGATTTTCTATTTTTCCGGTACAGGCAATACAAAATGGGTGGCTCAACAGCTGGCTGAAGCCACAAGTGAACAACTGAAATACATCCCCGACGAACTACGTACGGGTAAGTTAGAATATACCTTGCAGGAAGGAGAGCGCTTAGGCTTTTGCTTTCCCACTCATGGGTGGCAACCACCTCGCATAGTGCGCGATTTCATCCGCAAATCGTCCTTCCTTCTTCATCCATCATCCCAAGCACATTGTCCATCTCCCTATGTTTATGCCGTCACTACCTGTGGTGACAATATGGGCTATGCCATGCGTATTCTCGACAAAGAACTGAGGAGACACAACCTACATACTGACGCGCGTATTGCAGTGGTAATGCCCGAATCCAACGTGTGTTTCTCGTTTCTCCACCTGGATACTCCCGAACGGGAACGGCAAAAGATACAGGCTGCCAAGGAAAAAATGACAAAAATCTGCGAAATCATCAGGAACCAGCAGCGAGGTGTTGAAGATTTGGTAAAAGGGGCTATCCCATTCACCTTTACCTATGTGCTTGGAGGCTATTACAACAAGCATCTCATCACCGACAAGCATTTCTGGGTCGATGAAACCGCCTGTATTCAGTGTGGCTTGTGCTCCAGGATCTGTCCTGTAGACGATATACAAGGACTGCCACCACGCTGGAAGCACGATGGCAGTTGTACCAATTGTCTGGCTTGTTATCACCACTGTCCTCAGCATGCTATCCATTGGGGAAAAATGCAGCGAGGGCAGTACCATTTTATTACTTAATAAACCCTCGGGCCAAATATGCTCGTTCCAACGCGAACCATAGTTGAGCCTTCCTCTACGGCAATGGGATAATCATGACTCATACCCCACGAGCGTTCCTTGAACCAGGGGGCATCTTGGAAATATTGTGCTTGAACCTCATCGAACAGGTTCTTGGCTATCCGGAACTCGTTTCTGATCTGTTGCTCGTCTTCCACATACGACGCCATCATCATCAGGCCACAGATACGCACATGCTTCAATTCTTTCCATTCACCTCCGGCCAACAGTTCCCGACAGGCTGTTGGCGTCAAGCCGTATTTTGTCTCTTCTTCAGCAATATGAAGTTCCAACAAGACGTCAATAACGCGCTCATTCTTAGTGGCTTGTTTATCAATCTCCCGAAGAAGCTTTAAGGAATCTACAGCCTCTATCATGGAGATATAAGGAGCTATATACTTAACCTTATTGGTCTGCAGATGTCCGATAAAATGCCACTCAATGTCTTTAGGCAGGGTCTCCACCTTCTGGCGAAGCTCTTGTTCGTGGCTCTCTCCGAATATGCGCTGACCCTCTTCGTAGGCAGCCTGGATATATTCGTTAGGATGATACTTACTAATAGCCACAAGGCGAACACCCTGTGGCAATTTAGCAAGCACCTGCTTCAAATTACCCTTTACGTCATACATAGCCCTTATCCTTCGTATTCAGGCTTGGCATCCACCTGTTGGCTTTTCCCGTATTCAAACACATCCATCAGGGTTGTCTCTGCCACCGAGGCAATGACATAGTCAATCATCGTGCCTCCCATAACCTCGTCAATGTTTTTCACGGCTCCGTTCAGCGTACCGGCCTGTACCAGATAATTCACATTACTGCGTTTCTCTTTTTCCGTCTTTTCATCAATGGTAATAAACTGCAGCTTGGCCTTATACCACTTATCGGCCATTTCCTCATCGCTGAAGAAAATCTCGCCGTAGGGTGCTATCTTGATGTCCTTTATCTTGAATTCACCACTAATGTAACTCGACATTTCTTCCATGATGCGTTTCTCCGCTTCTGTGAAGCTGAGGGCATCAACCGCGTAGTTCTCTATCACTTTCTTTTGCAAGCCATCCTCCATGACTTTCTCATAGCTGATCTTGCATTCAAACCATGTTGCTGTTCTTGATCTCATAATTATGTTTATTTCAATGATTTTTTCTTTTCGTTACTGATTCTCTCGATGATTTCGCTGGCTATCACCTGCGCATGTTCAGGAGTAAGACTGGCTTCCTCACCCATTTTCTGTTGCAATTCCATCAGCTCTTTTAGGGTTTCCTGATTCTCTGCCATGAACTTTTTCTCCGATTTACTCATATAATCCTTATTATAAATCTTTGAGAGAATACGTTCTGCCTCTTCCTCATACCTCTTTCGGAATATCTGCTCGGCTTTTGCCTGATAGTCACGGGCCTGTTCTTTAACACTCATGGTATCCAGGCTGTCGGTCAGGCCCACCCCGATCTCATCCGGAGAAAAGCCCTTGTCCAACATATCATCGTCATCATTTTGAGCGGCAGGCTTTACGAACTCCACAGGATGAGACTCAGGAAATGTCTCAAAATAGAGACCGATACACAACAAGGCGATTCCCGCGGCAATGACAAAGCTGATAACCGATTTCTTGGTATTTCGTCTACTATGCACCATTTGCAGCATGTCTTCAGGGGTATCAAAACGGTCTTCCGGCTTCTCGCTCACAGCTTTCTTGATGGCCAGTTTATATTCCAACGGCATTTCGGCACGCTCGAACAGCACTTCCATCAACTTGCCGATACCATACACATCACAACGGTCATCGATAGTTCCATGTTCCAGCACCTCAGGAGCCACATATTGGGCATCCTCCCCATAGAATTCTTTCTGGTCAGAAAGTCCCAGATAAAAGGATCCATGCGAGAAGAGCATCACCTGATTGTCACCCTTCCTCACCAGCACATTGCCGGGCGAGTAACAAATATGGCGCACACCTTGTTCATGCAGATAACTCGTCATCTTAACCAATCCCTCCAGGGTATGGTCGATGAACCCCATCTCTGCTACCACAGAAGGCTGTTCTTCCAACAACTGCTTCAAAGAAAGGAAAGTACCCAGTTCCACCCGCAACTGTCGGATGTCATTCCCCTCCTCAACCGGTTCAAAGTGCAACTGATGAGGATTTAGCAGGCGCTTGTTCTGCTCGCACTCCGTTTCCAAAGCCTTGGTGAACACAATGTTCTGCATCATATCCTCACGGACATCCACCAATCCTCGGTATTTCCCGTCTATTTGGGCACGGTAATACTCGCCAATAGGCAACC
Organism: uncultured Prevotellaceae bacterium; assembly: GCA_902770635.1. GTDB lineage: Bacteria > Bacteroidota > Bacteroidia > Bacteroidales > Bacteroidaceae > Prevotella. The sequence continues at coordinate 14,216 of CACXTX010000016.1, forward strand.
TGGTGGCATTCGTCTTCCCTTGGTTTCTGGCAGCTAACAGTTCTTCGTAATTCATACCGTTCTCTTCGTTTGGATGCGCAAAAGTACAAAATAAATTATAAATTTCAATTCATATTCCAAATTATTTTAGTGTGGTAGCAAATTTTTCACTTTTCACTCTTCTCTTTTCACTTAAATTTTGTAACTTTGCAAGCGATTTAGAAAAATATAGAGATATGCCAGAAATATCAGTTCGCGGACTAGAGATGCCCGAGTCGCCCATTCGAAAACTCGCACCTCTGGCTGCAGCCGCCAAGAAACGCGGCACCAAGGTCTACCATTTGAATATCGGACAGCCCGATCTGCCAACACCTCAAGTAGGACTTGACGCCCTGAAACAGATAGACCGTAACATCCTTGAATATTCACCCTCGCAGGGCTACCTCAGCTACCGCGAGAAGCTCGTCAGCTATTATGCGAAATACAACATCAACGTAACAGCTGACGATATCATCATCACCTCGGGTGGTTCCGAGGCGGTGCTTTTTGCCTTCATGTCGTGTCTGAACCCAGGCGACGAGATTATCGTCCCTGAGCCTGCCTATGCCAACTATATGGCCTTTGCCATTTCGGCTGGCGCCAAAATTCGCACCATTGCCACGACCATAGACGAAGGCTTTTCACTTCCCAAGGTCGAGAAGTTTGAGGAGCTCATCAACGACCGTACACGTGCCATTATGATTTGTAATCCCAACAATCCTACTGGTTATCTATATACACGTCGTGAGATGAACCAGATTCGCGACTTGGTAAAGAAGTATGACCTATACCTCTTTTCCGACGAGGTTTACCGCGAATATATCTATACCGGTTCCCCCTATATTTCTGCTTGTCATCTGGAGGGTATTGAACAAAACGTCATCCTTATCGACTCGGTTTCCAAGCGATATTCTGAGTGTGGTATCCGTATTGGAGCCTTGATTACCAAGAACAAGGAAGTGCGCAAGGCTGTCATGAAATTCTGCCAGGCTCGCCTCTCTCCTCCCCTCATCGGACAGATTGTAGCCGAGGCCTCGCTAGATGCTCCCGAAGAATATTATCGGGATGTTTATGATGAATATGTGGAGCGCCGTAAGTGTCTTATTGATGGGCTAAACCGCATTCCCGGTGTCTATTCCCCTATCCCTATGGGAGCTTTCTACACAGTAGCCAAGCTGCCTGTCGACTCTGCCGAAGAGTTCTGCCGCTGGTGTCTGTCAGAGTTCAACTACGAGGGTGAGACCGTGATGATGGCACCTGCTGCCGGATTCTATACCACACCAGGTGCCGGTATCAATCAGGTGCGTATCGCCTATGTGCTAAAGAAGGAAGACCTCGAGCGTGCCTTGTTCATCCTTCGTAAGGCCTTAGAAGCCTATCCGGGAAGAAAAGAAGACTAATCAACCCGCGTTAATCCGTGCCTATACAATGGTAACGCTTTTTATCGCCAGACGAATTTTCGGACAGGAAGGTCATCATGATGTCAGTCGTCCTGCCATTCGAATAGCCACAGTAGGAGTAGCTATCGGTTTAGCCGTGATGATTATCACGGTTTCTGTGGTCTTGGGCTTCAAGCATACTATCCGCGACAAGGTTGTAGGCTTTGGTTCCCATATCCGCATCGAGAGTTTTATGGCCCAGCAGACAGCGAGTCCTATACCCGTCTGTATCAGTGACACCTTGTACCGCAAACTGACTAAGATGCCAGAGATTCAACATGTAGAACGATATACCCTGACTCAGGGCATCTTAAAAACTGATGCCGATTTTCTCGGAGTAGTCTTCAAGGGTGTGGGTGCCGATTATGACCTGCACTTCCTAAAGCTGCACCTCAAGGCCGGCAAAATTCCCCAGTTCTCTACGGATAAGTCTTCCTACCAATTGCTCATCTCCGGTACGATGGCAGACAAGTTACATCTGAAAGTCAACGACCGTGTTTATGCCTATTTCATAACTCAAGATAATGTACGTGCACGCAAGTTCACCATTGCAGGTATCTACGAGACCCACATGAACCAGTTCGACCAGCTGTTTTGCTTCACCGACTATTCTATTCCTCAGAAGCTCAATAGTTGGGAGAAGGACCAGTGCAGCGGTGCCGAGTTGTTGGTTCGCGATTTCGACCAGCTGGACGTGGTGGCCAAGAAAGTACAGCAATTGGTCAATCACGACTGTGATCGTTATGGCGAGACCTTCACCTCACAAACCATCCAGGAGAGTTATCCCCAAATTTTCACGTGGCTTGACCTGCTCGACATCAATGTGTGGATAATTCTCGCCTTGATGATCTGCGTAGCCGGTTTCACCATGATTAGCGGTCTGCTCATTATCATTCTGGAGCGCACTCAGATGATTGGCCTGATGAAGGCTTTGGGAGCACGCAACCGAATGGTGCGCCACACTTTCCTTTGGTTTGCTGCCTTTATTATCGGGCAAGGTCTGTTGCTCGGTGATGTTATCGGCATAGGTTTAGTCCTGCTCCAACAGCATACCGGTTTCATTGCCCTCGACCCGTCCAGTTATTATGTTGACACAGCACCTATGGAACTTAACATCCCACTATTGCTCGTTCTGAACGTGGCAACCCTCATTATCTGCGTTTTCGTACTTATCGCGCCCAGCTTCCTTATCTCACATATAAGTCCTGCACGCTCCATGCGATATGAATAGGTTAATTATTCATAATACAAACCGCATTATTGAAAAATATTCACTACCTTTGTAAAATTAGAACAAAATACTATATAAACATGAAACTGAATGATATTTTTAGCGGCAACTACAATGCTGCTGAATGGGAGGCCAAAGGCTACCAGCTTCCTAAGTTTAATTTAAAAGAGGTACGCGAGAAGACTGCCAAGCAACCTACATGGGTACACTTTGGCGGTGGCAATATCTTCCGAGCCTTTCCGGCAGCCATTCTCAATGATGCCCTGAACACTGGTAAATACGACAGAGGCGTCATTGTGGCAGAGACCTTCGACTTCGAGGTTATCGACAAGGCCTATACTCCTTACAATAACCTGTCGCTTTGTGTGAACCTCTGCTCAGACGGTTCTATCGAAAAAAAGGTGATTGCCAGTGTTACAGAAGCGCTGAAGGCTGACCCTCAGTTCGAAGACTGGAACCGACTGGTTGATATTTTTAAGAACCCAAGCTTGCAGATGATTTCATTTACCATCACCGAGAAAGGATATACCTACAATGAGGCCGACCTGGCTCGTGGCATGAAACCGCTGTTTGCAATGGGTAAGGTGTGTGCCCTGCTTTATGAACGTTTCCAAGCAGGTCAGCTGCCATTGACAGTACAGAGTATGGATAACTGCTCTCACAATGGCGACAAGGTAAAGGCTGGTGTCTTTGCCTATGCCGAGCGCTGGGTAAAAGACGGTCTGGTACCAGAAGCTTTCCTCGCTTACCTGAAAGATGAGCAAAAGATCACCTTCCCCTGGTCCATGATTGACAAGATTACCCCACGTCCCCATGAGAAGGTCAAGGAGATGCTGGCTGCTGATGGCTTCGAGGATAACAACTATATTGAGACTGAGAAGCACACCTTCACGGCACCTTTCGTGAATGCTGAGGAAGTACAGTATCTCGTTATCGAGGACCACTACACCAACGGCCGTCCCCCACTCGACCTGGGCGGTGCACTCTATACCACACGAGAGACCGTTGACAAAGTAGAGACGATGAAGGTTACCACCTGTCTGAACCCGTTGCACACGGCTATGTCTATCTACGGTTGTATGCTGGGCTATACCCTTATCTCTGCTGAGATGGCTGACGAGGACTTGCGTCCCTTCATCCAGAAGATTGGCTATATGGAGGCTATGCCTGTAGTCGTTGACCCCGGTGTACTGAATCCTTATGAGTTCATTGGTGCGGTCATCAATCGCCGACTGCCCAACCCCTTCATGCCTGACGCTCCCCAGCGTATCGCAATGGACACTTCACAAAAACTGCCCATCCGCTTTGGTGAGACACTAAAGAAATACATAGCCCGTGGTCTTGACAAGAGCAACCTCGTTTTGATTCCACTGACCTTGGCGGGCTATGCTCGTTACCTGAAAGGCATTAAGGACGACGGTACTGCCTTTGAGCCCTCTCCCGACCCCATGTTAGCAGAGTTGCAGGCTATCGTAGCCCCACTTGAGATTGGCAAGACCAATCAGGATTGGAGTCCGCTGAAGGCTCTCTATAGCCGCAAGGATGTCTTTGGTCTCGACCTTTATGAGGCTGGATTAGGCGACCAGATTGAAGGTATGGTAAAAGAGCTCTATGCCGGTCCCGGTGCTGTGAGGAAGACCCTCCACAAATACGTACAGGCCAGATAAAAAGAAAAATCCCAGGGTAACTCCTGGGATTTCTATTTTTCTATAAATGAATGCTTCATTTTTTATTTTTGTTCCATCTCTATTGCTTGAAAGTGGAATTCCGTAGGTAATGGAGTCAGTTCCTTGTACTTCTTGCGCAGCTTTTTTAGCTGCTTTTCAATCTTTTTCTTGCTAGTAGCATAGAACACCATACAGACACGGTCCGGCTGCTCATACTGTTCCGTCATGTGCTCTTTCAACTGATACGAGTAATTCTCGCGGTTCAACAAGAACTTGGTCTTGGACTCTATCCAAGCACCCTTCACATCCTCTATCTCCGTGATATAGACCACCGAATCCTTGAAGGAAGCGGTAAAGCCGAACATATAGACGTGGGCGGGTTGTATAGGCTTGGCTTGTGCTGAAACCGCAAAAGCGGTGAGCACAAGGGCAAGGGTTAACACTTTAAAAATTTTCATTGTCCTAAATATGATTTTAATAATTTATTCTTTGTATTGCTGCGCAGGTGACGGATGGCCTTCTCCTTTATCTGACGCACACGTTCACGGGTCAGTCCATATTTATTACCAATCTCCTCCAGCGTCATCTCCTGTTGCCCTATACCATAGAAAGCAGTGATAACAGCACGTTCTCTGTCGTTCAGCGTCTGAAGCACGGTGGCTATCTCTGCCCTGAGGGACTCTATCACTAACTGGCGGTCAGCCATAGGAGCATCATCATTGATAAGGACATCCAGCAAACTGTTGTCTTCACCATCCACGAAAGGTGCATCTACAGACACGTGGCGTGCATTAGCCATCATAGCCTCGTCAACCTTATCCTCGGGTATATCCACCCTTTCTGAGATTTCATCTACCGACGGACGGCGCTCATGTTCCTGCTCAAACTTGCTGAGTATGCGGTTAATCTTGCTAACCGATCCTACCTGATTCAAGGGCACGCGCACAATACGGCTCTGTTCGGCAATAGCTTGTAGGATGCTCTGACGAATCCACCATACGGCATAGGAGATAAACTTAAAACCGCGGGTCTCGTCAAACTTCTCCGCAGCCTTAATCAGTCCAAGATTACCCTCGTTGATCAGGTCTGAGAGTGAGAGTCCTTGGTTTTGGTATTGCTTCGCTACTGAAACCACAAAACGGAGATTGGCCTTCGTTAATTTCTCAAGTGCCTTACGGTCACCTTTCTTAATACGCTGTGCCAGTTCAACTTCATCATCCGTGGAAAGCAGTTCCTCACGTCCTATCTCTTGTAGGTATTTTTCGAGGCTCTCACTCTCACGGTTGGTAATCGATTTGGTGATTTTTAGTTGTCTCATTTTCCGTTTTATAGTTAGATGCGTGCAAAAGTAAGGTATTTTTTCGGAATTACCAAAAAAATACCTTACTATTTTTTTTTTTTCATCTATGATGATTAATCATTCTGCAAGTAAACTACGAATCCTCCGCGCTTACCCGTCGGGAACATACCTCGGATAATCAGCATCTGGTCCTTAGCATCCTTCACAGCCTGTTGCAGGTCGTCGAAACTACGCATAGGCTGGTCGTTTACCACCTGGATGATAAAGCCCTTGGGTACACCGGCCTCCTTCATCTTGCCACCACTCACCTTCAGCACTTCCAGACCATAGCTAATCTCGAGCTGCTTTTTCTGTGAGTCAGTAATAGGACGTACGTCGATACCCAGGATATCTACATCTGCATTCTTCACCACCTTGGTGTTGCCCTGTTCGTTCTTCAGGGTCAGTGTAGCGGTATGTTCTTTCTTGTTACGCAGGTAGGTCACCTTCACCTTATCACCAGGACGCTTCTGGGCAATGACACCCTGCAGGTCACCGAACTTCTTGATCTTCTGTCCGTCGATAGAAATAATGACATCCTCCTTCTGCAGACCGGCAGCCTGGGCGGCACCACCTTCTACCACCTCACCGATGTAGATACCTTCCATTGTTCCATAGTCCACTTCCTTACCTTGTTCCTTGTCGGCATCCACCTTGTTGCTCACATCGCCACCTTTAATACCAATCATAGCTCGCTGTACGGCGCCATATTTCTTGATGTCATCCACTACCTTATTCATAATAGCGGTAGGAATAGCAAAGCCATAGCCGATGTTCGAACCTGTTGGTGAAGCCAGCATGGCGTTAATACCAATCAGGGCGCCATTGGTGTTGACCAGAGCACCACCGGAGTTTCCTTGGTTAATGGCTGCATCTGTCTGAATCATAGAAGTGACACCCTCTCCCATCTGACGAGCCTTTGCACTGACGATACCGGCCGTTACCGTGTTATTCAGTCCCAAAGGATTACCAACGGCCAGTACCCATTCGCCTATCTTGACATCATCGCTGTTGGCAATGGCAATAGCGGGCAGGTTCTTGGCATCAATCTTAATCAGGGCCAGGTCGGTAGTCTTGTCAGCACCGATGATGCGGGCTGAATATTCCTTTGAGTTCTCGTTCAGTGTGACGGTTAGTTCGTCTGCACCATCCACCACGTGGTTGTTGGTCACGATATAACCATCAGCTGAAATGATAACACCCGAACCGGCAGCAGCACGCTTTGGAGTCTGCACCTGACGTTTGCGAGAACCATTGTTTCCCTGTCCGCGATTGAAGAATCCGCCAAAGGGGTCTGAGAAGAAGTCCTCGAAAGGATCGCTATACTCTACCGTCTGCACCTTGGCGTTCTGCACCGATTTAATATAAACCACAGAGGGCAGTGCTTTCTCTGCGGCATAGGTTAAATCTACGGGCTGACCTGCAGGAGCAGAGGCTGCTGCAGGGGCTGCTTGGGTCTTGTTGCAAGAAGCTGCCGAAAATGCGATAACCAGAAGGTAAATCGCCGGCATTAAATTCTTTACCATTTTTTTCATTGTACTATTCATTTTAAATTGTTATACATTCATTGAATTTGATTCACTCGCTGAATCGTGGTGCAAAAATAAGGCAAAGAATTTAGAAACTGACAGAATGTCGTAATTATTTGTCGCAATTTAACAATTCGGCCTTTCTATTTAATCGATATTAGAAATTAACGGTTTAATTCTTAAAAAACTAACAAATTTAACCATTGGACATGTTTTTAAGTCAATATAAGCAACTAAGAATCCAGTTGCTCATGTTTTGAATTATTAGATTTATATTCTGGCTTCTTTCACTTCATGGTGATATGCAAGAACCTGCTGACTTTATGTATCAAACTCCTGTCCATATTGTCTATATACGTCTCCAGCAACCTGGTGTGTCCCTTCTTGGGTATTACCTCATAGTCTGCGATAGCAGCCGGAATTAGACAACTGAACCCTTCCTTTAAAAGAATGGAGTCCTCTGTGCCACATATATTAATACGACAGTCACCTTCCAAGCACATGGCTATTACAAAGCTGTCATACTTGACCAAGTTTCTGTGAAAGACGCTGTCCACCTCTGTGACCCTTACACTGAAATAGGGCGACTCTATCACCTTGGTAGCCCGGTTATTTTCAGCGAAATACTCCGTCCTATACTCATCCTCCACCTGATAGTTCAGCGCCTCTGCAGCCAGTTCCGTATGCAGCTCACGGGGCTTCCCGTCCAGTCCCGGGCGGTTATAGTCATAGATACGATAGGTCACATCACTCGACTGCTGAACCTCAGCCAGCAATATCCCGCTGCAGATGGCATGTACACGTCCTGCCGGCAGATAGAACACATCTCCCGACTTCACCTCATGCTTCGCCAGCGACTCCACGATGGTTCCGTCTTCTACCTTCCGTTTATAGTCCTCAGCCGACAGCTTCTCCTTGAATCCCGAATACAGGTAAGCACCTGGTTCGGCATCCAACACATACCACATCTCGCTCTTACCGTTCTTGCCATGCACCCTTGCTGCCATCTCATCATCAGGATGAACCTGGACGGAAAGGTCAGCTTTTGCATCAATGAATTTGACCAAGATGGGCAATTTACTGTCATAGCGCTTACACACCTCACTCCCCAGTATATCTTCCGGATACTGATCTATCACCTCGTTAAGGGTATGTCCTTTCCACGCCCCATTGGCAATGACCGATGGCGAGCTCTCTACACAGCTCACCTCCCAACTCTCACCAATATGGTCTTTTGCTGAAAACCCTTTCCATTCCGTCAGTTTCTGACCGCCCCACACAACCTCATGCAGGTTGGGTTCAAACAATAGTGGATATAGTTTTACATTCATAGCCAAGTGCCTCCTTTTTTCACTTTAATCATAATCCCCGAGTCAGAATTCCACATTAGTCTCTCCGTCCCATTCCGCATTGATCGTGATGCCTCCGATAGTCGTTGACGAGCTTGAGCCGTCGAAGAAATTACCCGAGAGCCGCGTTACACGGTTCCTTTCCATTGGAACGTCAAACTCTCTGACATACAACTCCTTACCGTCAGCATCCATAGCTGTCACTTTAAGTGCTATCTGGTCCGAAGGCTCATGCAGGAACGTATATAAGTCGAACTGTTTTCTACTTTCAGACGTTAAATCAAACGTTACTGTTTGCTTGCTGGCCACACACCCCATACCCGTGGCAGCATCAAAAGCGCCGCTACCACCAGTGTAATAGAACTGTATTTTCTTCACACTTTCAGGAATGTCGTCGGTGATAACAAACCGACAGAGTGAAGTGATGCGATTGAGCGATATCGTTAAACCCTCTGATTCTTCATCAACAGAAACCTTGCCGGTATAAAGAAAAGTATCGGTATAGCCTGTCGCATTAGTAAACTGTATCTTCGCAGGATTGGTCATCGTCGGGTTACCTTTACTACTATGGGCCACCACTACCAACTCATAATCGCCCTCCTCCAATTGGAAGGAAACCGTCCCAAAACCGGCTTTGCCCTTTTCCTGGTTAATCTGTTTCAGTCGCGAGCCACCCATGTCATAGATGGCAAAGTTCAGCCTGTTACACACCTCCGAAGCTGTCTGATCGCCACGCGTCAGACTCTCAAACGACCAATTCCCAACCTCAAGTACATCCACCCTCAGGTTTCCGTCAAGTGCCGCAGTTCCCTCGTCTTCAAGGATTCCCTTCTCACATCCCATCACCGTCATTATCATCACCAATGCCACTACTGCATTAGCCATCATCCATATCTTTTTCATGAACTGTGTGTACGTCTTACTATTTTAAATTCTTATTTATGCCTGCAAAAATAGCCATTTTCTTTGAATCAGCCATATCTTTCCCGCAATTTTTCGTATATAAAGTTCATTTATTTACATTCATCCATTCCTTTCGCTCCTCGTCATCCATCTTTTCTATAGCATAACGAAGCATGGTGCGTGGCATTTCCCAAGCATGTTGGCGTAGAAACTCGCGAAGCAGGTCCATCGACACCCGCTTGCCCATCTCGCGCAACATCCATCCCACTGCCTTGTGCATCAAGTCGTGTAGGTGGTGCAGATGGATCTCGGCATAGCGCAGACACCACGACGGGTCACCCATCTGCGAAGTCTTCCACGAACAGACCATGCTCATGCGCTGTTTCCATAGGCAACTGCTGCCTGCTAGTCCGTCCAACACCTTTATCTTATAGTCGCTATCTCCCAAATTCGATGGCAACAGCAGCCAATGACCTAAGATCTTAGGGGCTGAGAGGTCCACTAAGTCCCAGTTATTCGCCTGCTCTGCATACTGTAGATACATCGTCACAATCTCGTCGCGCTTCTTAATAGCCTCTGCGTCATTCTCCAGTTTCTTTGTGGCAAACTTCTCAAATTTCCACACAAGAATCAAGAATCCACAAAGCCTGACCTCATGCCAATGGTTCTTCAGCAGTATAGGAACCTCGTTTAAAGGAAAGTCCAGACCACCAGCCTTGACGACCTCCCTTGTTTGTGGCACCTTCAGCCCCAGGAACTCATCGCCATAGCCATACTCCCCTGGTGCAGTTTTAAAGAACCCCATCAGCACCTGCCGCTGTTTCTCGTTTCGCAGCGACTCCATATAAGCTATTATTTCCTTTGCATTCATGGTTTACCATAAGATTTTTTTATTGCAAAGGTGTTATAGGATATACAATATTAACAATCAGGATATTTGCAGCAAGAATGATAATATTCATCAGCAATCCGACGCGCATGAAGTCGCTGAAGCGGTAGCCACCAGGGCCATAAACCAGCATGTGGGTGGGCGAACCGATAGGTGTGGCAAAACTGCTGCTGACGCTCACCATCAGGGCGACAAGGAATGGGAACGGCTCGTAACCCATCTTCTCGGCAGCCTCGTACATAATGGGGAAGAACATGGCACCAGCTGCGGTGTTCGAGATAAACTCGGTGATGAAAGTACCTACGAAGCAGACAGCTGTCATTACGACCAACGGGTTGGTACCACAAACGTCAAGGATGCCGTTTGCCATCCACTCGGCAATGCCCGTTTTCTGGATGGCAAGACCAAGCACAGCACTACCGGCAAAGACCATCAGAATCTCCCAGTTGATAGCCTTCATGGCCTGCTCCATGTTACAGCAACGGAAGATGAGCATGGCGGCAGCAGCAAGGAAGGCACATTCTAGCAGTGGCATGATGCCCAATGCTGAAAGCGTTACCATCGCTATCATGATGGCAGTGGATATAAGCGTACCGCTGCCCATGTTCGGTACGTCGTCGGAATCGAAGAATCGGAGGGCACCTTTAAGGGAATCGGTGTCCAAATTAAAATGTTTAGGGCATACCAGCAGGAGCGTGTCACCAGCCCTCAGCACAACCTTTCGAGGCACCTCATTGATGCGCTCGCCGCTTCGGGCGACAGCTGCCAGCATCACGTTATTGTCCTTCTCGAACGTACTGTCACCGATAGTCTTTCCTATCAGGCTGCTGCCAATGTTGACATAGGCCGTGTGCAGACGGTGACCTTCAGAAAACTCCTTGGTGGAAAAGACAGGATGATCGGCACTTACCAACTGATATTTGTCCGCCACATCAATCAACTGGTCTATCCGTCCGGCATATACCAGACGGTCACCACCCATAATGGGCAGGTCTTCCGAAATTGGCGACGGCGCATTGTCAAAATGGTACAACTCTATCAGGCTACCACCATCTACATGGATAAGCCCTACTTCACCAAGTTTCTTGCCAATATATGGATTGTCAGACGGTACCAGCAGTTCCAGCGTATATTCATTGGTCATCTCGAAAGCATCCTCTGGTGCCTTTCGGTCTGGCAACAACCTACGCATGGCAATGATGCTCAGCACACCAACGAACAGACAGAACAGTCCAGGAATGGTCGTGGTCAGGATGTTCATGGCAACACCCGTCTTCTCCTCATAGAGGCCACTGATAATCAGGTTCGGCGGCGTACCGATAAGGGTACATACGCCACCCATGCCCGAGGCATAGCTTAGAGGGATGAGCAGTTTCGAGGGAGACACACCCAGCTTCTTGGACCACATCTTAACGATACCGACAAAGAGTGCTACTACCGTCGTGTTGCTGAGAAACGAGCTGAGCACAGCCACAGGCACCATCAGTCGCGTCACAGCCTTCGAAAAGCCGTCTGGGGTACCTAACAGATTCTTCACTATCCATTGCAGTACGCCTGTATGTGTCAGTCCTGCAACGACTACGAACAACACGCCGACGGTAATTACCGACGTGCTGCTAAACCCAGAAAAAGCCTCCTTGGCATCGAGCACACCCGTTACAAAGAGTACGCCGATGGCACCGAGAAACACTACATCGCTGCGCCATTTGGTGAACAACAGAATGGTAAACATGCCTAGCACTGTTACAATGGTAATCCAGGCATCGAGGCCAAAGCCTAAAAACATAACTGTATCCATTATCTTACTTATCTCACCTTTATTATTACATTACTCATCCATCAACTTACGATAACGTGCACGCTTCGGTTCATCAAGTCCCAGACGTTGTGCTTTATTGGACTCATATTCGCTATAGTTACCCTCGAAATAGAAGACATTTCCTTCCCCTTCGAATGCCAGGATATGTGTACAGATACGATCCAGGAACCAGCGGTCGTGGCTGATGATGACGGCACAACCGGCAAAGGCTTCCAGACCTTCCTCCAAGGCACGTAGCGTATTCACGTCGATATCGTTGGTTGGTTCGTCGAGCAACAACACATTACCTTCCTGTTTTAAGGCGATGGCCAGATGCAGACGATTGCGCTCACCACCCGAAAGCACGCCACACTTCTTCTCCTGATCAGCACCACTGAAATTAAATCTACTAAGGTACGCGCGTACGTTAACATCTTTTCCACCCATGCGGATAGTCTCGTTACCCTGCGACACTACCTCATAGACAGACTTGGCAGGGTCAATATCCTTGTGCTGCTGGTCCACATAGGCCAGTTTCACCGTCTCGCCTACGTTGAAGGTGCCTGCATCGGCTTGTTCCAAACCCATGATAAGACGGAATAGCGTGGTCTTACCCGCACCATTGGGACCGATGACACCTACTATGCCATTGGGTGGTAACATAAAGTTCAGGTCAGTAAACAGCGTCTTCTCAGGATAGGACTTAGCCACGTGTTCTGCCTCGATGACCTTGTTGCCCAGGCGAGGACCATTGGGAATGAAGATTTCCAGTTTCTCCTCCTTCTGCTTCTGCTCCTCGTTCAGCATCTTGTCATACGAGTTCAGACGGGCCTTACCCTTGGCGTGACGGGCCTTGGGAGCCATACGCACCCATTCCAGCTCACGTACCAAGGTCTTGCGACGCTTCGAGGCAGTCTTCTCTTCCAACGCCAGCCGTTGTGACTTCTGCTCCAACCACGACGAGTAGTTACCTTTCCAAGGAATGCCCTCGCCACGGTCTAACTCAAGAATCCATTCGGCTACATCGTCCAAGAAATAACGGTCGTGGGTAACGGCAATCACAGTACCTTCATACTGCTGCAAGTGCTGTTCCAGCCAGTCTATGGATTCAGCATCTAAATGGTTGGTAGGCTCGTCAAGCAACAACACATCAGGTTTCTGTAACAACAGACGGCACAGGGCCACACGACGGCGCTCACCACCCGAGAGGTTCTTGACACTCCAGTCGCTCGGAGGACAATGCAAGGCAGCCATAGCACGATCCAGCTTGGAATCCATATTCCAAGCATCAGTAGCGTCGATGACATCCTGCAACTCAGCCTGACGCTGCATCAGTTTATCCATCTTGTCTGAATCCTCATAGTATTCAGGAAGACCGAACTTCACGTTGATGTCGTCATACTCCTTCAACGCGTCATAGACATGCTGAACACCTTCCATCACATTCTCCTTGACTGTCTTCTCTTCGTTTAGAGGCGGGTCCTGAGGCAGATAGCCCACAGAATAGCCCGGGCTCCACACCACCTGGCCCTGAAACTGCTGGTCCAGTCCGGCAATAATCTTCATCAGCGTAGATTTACCGGCACCATTCAGACCAATAATGCCAATCTTAGCCCCATAGAAGAAGCTGAGATAGATGTTCTTGAGCACTTGTTTCTGGTTCTGTTGGATGGTCTTGCTCACCCCCACCATCGAGAAAATTACTTTCTTGTCGTCAACTGTAGCCATATCTTATTCTTAATTGTTTCCGCAAAGTTACAAATAAGTGAGCAAAAAGCCAAACTTTTTAGATTTTTTGGCACGGTGTTTGCATATAACCCGGCAGAAATGACAATAAATAATATAGAAGTATATGCAAAAAGGTAACATCGGGGTTACAACCGAGAACATTTTCCCCGTCATCAAAAAGTTTCTCTATTCAGACCATGAGATTTTCCTGCGCGAGATGGTTTCAAATGCCGTTGATGCCACACAGAAGCTGAAGACATTGGCCCAGCAGGGTGAGTTTAAGGGTGAGCAGGGCGACCTGACCGTACACATCAGCCTGGACAAGGACAAGGGTACTATCACCATCTCAGACCGTGGTATCGGAATGACCGAGGAGGAGATTGACAAATACATCAACCAGATTGCCTTCTCAGGTGTGAACGACTTCCTGGAGAAGTACAAGGACAATGCCAACAGCATCATCGGCCACTTCGGACTGGGCTTCTACTCGAGTTTCATGGTTTCGAAGAAGGTGGAGATTATCACCAAGAGTTATAAGGACGGAGCAAAGGCCGTCAAATGGAGCTGCGATGGCAGTCCTGCCTACGAGATTGACGAGGCAGAGAAAGAGGATCGCGGTTCTGACATCATCCTCTACATCGACGACGACTGCAAGGAGTTCCTGGAGAAGGAGCGCATTCAGCAGTTGCTGACCAAGTACTGCAAATTCATGGCTGTACCCGTAGCCTTTGGCAAAAAGCAGGAGTGGAGCAGCGACGAGAAGAAGATGGTCGATACCCAGGAGGACAACCTCATCAACAACGCTGAGCCACTGTGGACAAAGGCTCCGTCGAGTCTGAAGGACGAGGATTACAAGAAGTTCTATCGTGAGCTCTACCCCATGAGCGACGAGCCTATGTTCTGGATTCACCTGAATGTGGACTACCCGTTCAACCTGACTGGCATTCTGTACTTCCCTCGCATCAAGTCTAACATTGACCTGCAACGCAACAAGATTCAGCTGTATTGCAACCAGGTATTCGTTACGGATCAGGTTGAAGGCATCGTACCCGAGTTCCTCACCCTACTCCATGGTGTCATCGACTCACCGGATATCCCCTTGAACGTAAGCCGTAGCTACTTGCAGAGCGACCGTGAGGTAAAGAAGATTTCGACGTATATCACAAAGAAAGTGGCCGACCGTCTGCAGGCTATCTTCAAGGAGGACCGCAAACAGTATGAAGAGAAGTGGGACGACCTGAAGCTGTTCATCAACTACGGCATGCTGAGCGAGGAAAGTTTCTATGACCGCGCCAAGGAGTTCAGCCTGATGAAGGATACTGATAGCAAATACTTCACCTTCGACGAATACAAAGCCCTGATAGAGGGTGCCCAGAAGGATAAGGACGGTAACCTCATCTATCTCTATGCCACTGACAAGGAGGAGCAGTACTCCTATATCCAGGGTGCCAAAGACAAGGGTTACAGCGTATTGCTGCTCGACGGACAGCTGGACGTGCCTGCCATTCAGATGCTGGAGCAGAAGTTTGAGAAGAGCCGTTTCACCCGCGTCGATTCAGACATCATTGACCGCCTGATTGTAAAAGACGACGCACCGAAGTCAAATCTGACAGAGGCTGAGTCTGCCAATTTGTCACAGGTATTCAAATCGCAGATGCCTAAGATGGAGAAGACAGAGTTTATGGTAGAGGTGCAGAGTCTGGGTGAAAGCCAGCGTCCGGTAGTCATTACGCAGAACGAGTGGATGCGCCGTATGAAGGAAATGAGCCGCTTCCAGCAAGGCATGAACTTCTATGCACAAATGCCTGACTCTCTGAACCTTGTACTTAACAGCGACCATCCCTTGGTAAAGCGTGTACTCGACGACTGCAAGGCTACTACCGACGAGGCTTTGAAGCCCATCGAAAGTGAGTTAAAGGGACAAGAGGCTCGCCTGGCAGCCATCCGTCAGCAACAGGAGAAGAAGAAGGCTGACGAACTGACACAGGATGACAAGGACATGAAGGCAGAAACAGAGAAAGCCGTTGAGGAACAGAAGCACAAGAAAGAGGAAGTGCTGAATAGCTTTGCTGAAAAGAACGCTATCGTTCACCAGCTCATTGACCTGGCTCTGTTGCAGAACGGAATGCTTAAAGGAGAAGCTCTGGATAAGTTCCTGAAGCGTTCTGTAGATTTAATCAAATAAGCTTTTGTAAATAACATAAAAAAGAAGGGCACTCAACAGCGAGTGTCCTTCTTTTCTAATGATTGCCTAAAGCTTAGAGATTCAAGCTCTTCTTGATAGCCTCAATCTTCTGCTCGGCAGCCTTCGTGCAACGCTCATAGTCAGCAGCATCCTTGAAGCTGGCATCCTTCACCTCGGTATAGAACTTAATCTTAGGCTCAGTACCAGAAGGACGTACAGAAACCTTGGTGCCATCATCGCAGAACCACTGCAGCACGTTAGACTTGTCAGGCATGTCGAGTTTCTCAACGGTGCCATCAGCCTTCTTAGCCTCGAGAGACTGGAAGTCTTTTGAAAGCACAATCTTCGAACCACCCAGGTCCTTAGGAGGATTGTTGCGGTAGTCAACCATCATCTGCTTGATCTCGTCAGCACCAGTCTTACCTGGGCGTACCACGTTGATGGTAACTTCCTTAGAGAATCCATATTCCTTATAGATATTCATCAGCAGGTCATAGAGGGTCATACCGTTGTCGCGAGCCCATGCTGCAATCTCACAGATAAGACAGATAGCTGCGGGGGAGTCCTTATCGCGCACCTTGTCAAACGGCAGGAATCCGAATGACTCTTCGCCACCACCAATGTACTTCTTCTTGCCTTCGTTAACGCGAATCTCGTTGGCAATCCACTTAAAGCCAGTGTAGCAATCCTTCAACTCAACGCCGTTCTTTTTAGCAATCTCGGCAATGACCTCAGTGGTTACGATGGTCTTTACCAAGAACTCGTTGCCCTTCAGTTGGCCGAGTTTCTTCTTGTTGGCGATGATGTACCAGCAGAACATCATGCAAGTCTGGTTACCGTTCAGGATTTCCCACTCGCCCTTGCTGTTGCGGCAAACGATAGCCAAGCGGTCTGCATCAGGGTCAGAAGCGATAACCAGATCGGCATTCAGCTTAGTTCCGAGTTTCATACCCAGCGTCATAGCCTCAGCATTCTCAGGATTGGGGCTGACAACCGTTGGGAAGTTACCGTCGATAACCATCTGCTCAGGAACAACGTGGATGTTCTGGAAGCCCCAAGAGCGCAGAGCCATCGGGATGATGACACGTCCTGTACCATGCATGGGTGAATAAACGATGTTGAGGTCTTTCTGGCGCAGGATGACATCCTGGTCAACCATAGCCTCCTTGACAGCCTGGATGTAGTCCCAGTCCATCTCACCACCGATAGGAATGATGAGGTCCTTGTTGCCCTCGAACTTCACGTCGCTAATCTTCACTTTGTTCACCTCGTCAATAATACCCTTGTCGTGGGGGAACAGCACCTGGGCACCATCGTCCCAATAAGCCTTGTAACCATTATACTCGCGGGGATTGTGAGAAGCTGTAACGTTGACACCAGCCTGGCAGCCCAGCTGACGGATGGCAAACGAAATCTCAGGAGTGGGACGCAGGCTCTCGAACAGATAAACCTTGATGCCGTTGGCAGAGAAGATGTCAGCAACAGATTCAGCAAACATACGTCCGTTGTTGCGGCAGTCGTGACCTACAACCACTGAGCACTGCTTTCCAGGGAAAGCCTTGTTAATGTAGTTGGCAAAGCCCTGAGTAGCCATACCTACGATGTACTTGTTCATGCGGTTAGTACCAGCACCCATAATACCACGCAGTCCACCAGTACCAAATTCCAGGTCGCGATAGAAAGCATCAATGAGGTCCGTTTTGTCGGCATTGTCCAACATAGCCTGAACTTCCTTACGGGTCTCCTCGTCAAAGGCCGGAGACAGCCATTCCTTTGCACGTGCCTCGCACTGAGCAATGAGTTGAGCGTTATTTTCCATAATTACTTTTATGATTTAAAGG
This sequence comes from uncultured Prevotellaceae bacterium, assembly GCA_902770635.1. Classification (GTDB taxonomy): domain Bacteria; phylum Bacteroidota; class Bacteroidia; order Bacteroidales; family Bacteroidaceae; genus Prevotella. Next base: position 32,132 of record CACXTX010000016.1, read on the forward strand.
ATTAGTAATAATTTCAATACGCAAAGATACTGATTTTCTTTCAAAACCAGTATCTCAACTCATTATTTTTAACATTTTTAATTATTTACGCATCAATCGGTCAATCTCCTCGAACTGTTTTCCTAAGTTCAGATTCAGATAAATGCGATATAAGGCAGGGGCCCATCGTTTCTTGTCGTCAGGGGCCATCCTTCTGTAATCTTCCATGAAAGGACGGGCCTCACTATACAGTTTTTGCAGGCGTAATCGGTTCTTGCGAGGCTCTCGCTCCTGCTCGATGGTCAACGCCCGATTCAGATAGCAGGTGGCAATATTGAAATAGGGCTCTGGCAATGTGTCATTCAGCTCCATGAGGGTGCGACTGGTCTCTATGCACTCGTCATACTGTTCCAAATTAAGGAGAGCCACCGACTTAGCCAGTAGAAACAGCGTATTGTCGGACGATATGTCAAGTCCTCTATTGGCCAGTGACAATACTTTGTCGTACTTTCCCTGAGCTGCATAAAAATCAGCAAGACGCGGAAAGAAATAGGGATACTCCGGAAAACGCTCGTAACCTTCAGAAAGTGTCTTGATATAGTCACTGTCATTCTTCTGCCACTGATAGGCCTCACACATATACTGCAGGACGTAAGTGGCCTTGGAGGAGTCTGCCAATGCCTGCTGACAATATTTCAGTGTGCGTTCTGCATCTTGCAATCTAAAGCCGCACAACGTAGCCCAATAGGCTGCTGTTGTCAACCGCGAATCACTACGTTGATAGTGGTAGGCTTCATACAAGGGCAGACGTACGGCTTCCAGATAGTCGTCGAAATAGGTATAGCCCTTCTCATAATCGCCCTTGCGAACCCACCATGTTCCACCATAATATATATTAATGCGCAGAGCATTGAGCAACTCGGCATTCTCAGACCGATAGGAAGGGCGCACCCTGCCTTTATTGTCTGGACGCGTGTCGAGAGCATCCAATTTGACGGCTACCTCCTGCAAGCGACGTGTCAGGTTGTAGAAGGCAGCCGTATCATACTTCTGTTTCAAATAAAGTTTCTCGTTAGCAGCATTATACTGGTTGAGAACAGCATCAAACCAGGTGGCATATATCTTTATATTGTCGTGATTGGCAGAGTCTTTCAACAAATCCGTCATTAACGTTTCCGCCTTATCAAAGTCCTTACCACTCTTGATATAGGTCTTTGCCTTGTCTATGTCCATACGCACCTTTTTTTGTGCAGACTGTCCACAGACGGGTATCGCCATCATTGATGCCGCTGTTATACTGAAAAAAAAACTAATTACCTTTTTATCCATAATTTATTGTATTCCGTCTTCGCGTAGTTTCTGTTGCCATTTCCAGGCACTTCTCAGCACCTCGTCGGTTGGTGTGTCTGCCTTCCATCCCAACACTTTGTTGGCTTTGTCAACATTACCCCAAACCTTCTCAATATCGCCCTCACGACGGGGAGCGTATGTCCAGTTTACCTTCACACCAGTAGCCTTCTCAAAGCCTTGCACTACCTCCAGAGTAGAAAGGCCGCGACCCGTTCCGATATTGAACACCTCTACCGCCTCAGTCTCAGGATGGTCAAGCACACGCTCCATTGCCTTTACATGAGCCTTGGCAAGGTCCACAACATAGATGTAGTCACGGATACAGGTATGGTCGGGAGTATCGTAGTCGTTACCGAAAATCTTCAACTGCTCACGAATACCCATCGCTGTCTGGGTCACAAAAGGTATGAGGTTCATGGGCACACCATTGGGCAACTCACCAATCAAGGCAGAGGGATGTGCACCAATCGGGTTGAAATAACGCAGGATAATAGACTTGACAGGAGCACCGGAGTGGATGTAGTCCTGGATAATCTCCTCATTAATCTGCTTGGTATTACCATAAGGCGACAAGGCTTTCTGGATAGGAGCATTCTCTGTAACAGGAAGATTCTCTATAGAGGGCTGACCATAAACCGTGCAACTGCTGGAGAAAATAATACCCTGTACATGATAGATAGGCATCAGTTCCAACAAATTGATCAGTGAAGTCAGGTTGTTGCGATAATACATGAGTGGCTTCTCCACGCTCTCACCAACAGCCTTGCTGGCAGCAAAGTGGATGATGCCCTGAATAGCGGGATATTTCTTGAACACACGTTCCATACCGTCATAATCGCAGCAGTCAACCTTTTCAAAAGCAGGACGTATGCCCGTAATCTTCTCAATACCGTCAAGTACCTTCTCGTTTGAGTTAGAGAGATTATCTACAATGACTACTTCATAGCCTGCGTTCTGAAGTTCTACGGTGGTGTGGCTTCCGATAAACCCTGTACCACCCGTTACAAGAATTGTCTGTTTCATTTTATCTTTTGGCTTTTTTAGAATTTTCGGCAAAGTTACGAATTAATTCTCAATTAACCATGCTACATGTTCATTTTTTAAAGTTCCATAAACGAAAAACTCACCGAACCACGTGGATTCAGTGAGCATTCATTTCTTGAGCGGTGCGTACGAGACTCGAACTCGTGACCTCCTGCGTGACAGGCAGGCATTCTAACCTACTGAACTAACGCACCTTTTTGCTAGTTGACTCTAAGACTTTCTTGGCGGTGCGTACGAGACTCGAACTCGTGACCTCCTGCGTGACAGGCAGGCATTCTAACCTACTGAACTAACGCACCAGAATTGTCTTTTTGTCGTATATACAAAACTTTTTGGGAAAAACTTTATAAAAATCTTTGCATCAGGATGGCATCCGTATATTTTTTCCCATCAAACAACCAGTCTTTGAGAACCTCTTGACTTGCAAACCCTGCTTTTTCATAGAGTGTCATGGCGGCTTGATTGTCCTTTGCCACGATGCCATAGAGCTGATGGAGATGTAACACGCTGCAGGCATAGTCGCATAGGGCATCCAGCGCTTCCGTAGCATATCCCTGCCTACGCTCTGCTTCCATGATGACAATGCCTGTTTCTGCCCGTAAGTGCTGAGGCGAGAAATTCATCAAGTCTACTATTCCCACAGCCTTGCCTGCCATATTCTCTACAATCATACGCAACTGCTTATCCGTATAGATATCGTCAGCCGAATGGGCGATATAGTCATGAAGTGTATATTTAGAATAAGGTACGTTGGTTGTTCCTACATTCCACAGACGAACATCGTTCTCTATCTTGTAAAGCAATTCCAAGTCTTCTGGTTCTATGGCTCGTAGTCTAATCTTGTTCATAGGCATCGTGACGGGGGTTAATAAAGTGATGTAGCCTGGAAGACTGTATTTGTATCAATGCCAGAAAGGCACGCGAATAGATAGCCACCTGAATAGGCAAGGAGAAGAAGAAGCTCAGATGACTATAATGTTTGCGGAAGAAGATGAGCATGGCCTGATAGAACACATGCACATAGCGAAACGAGGTTTTCTGGGTGGACTCACCTTTATAATGGATGATGTCGTAGGGCAGATACCAGTTTTGCCATCCACCCTTTATCAGGCGGTAGGAAAGGTCGATATCCTCACCATACATAAAGAAGTCTTCATCCAGTAGTCCCACCTGGTCCAATGCCTGACGCCTCAGCATGCAATAAGCCCCGCTGATGACCTCTATCTGACTGGGCTGGTCCCAAGGGAGGTCACTCATATAATAGCGACGGGTAAAGCCCAGCATTTTAAGCATTGCCACCCAGGGCGTAGGGATGGCACGTCGCGACTCAGGTGCGGGCGTTCCTTCACGGTTCAGCATACGGACTCCTGCCCCACCCGCCTCGGGATGAGCATCCATGAAATCAATACACCCGCGGAGGGTTGGTTCATAGACAACCGTGTCAGGGTTCAGCAATAAGACATATTCTGATGAAGTCTGCCTGATGGCCTGATTGTTCGCTTTGGCAAATCCTACGTTGTCCTGATTGACTATCAGCTGGACATCGGGATAGTGTTTCTGAAGGTATTCCACCGTATCGTCCTTCGAACAGTTGTCCACCACCACGATATCGCCACTAAGTCCCCGAAGGGCTAAGTGGACGCTATCAATGCACTTCGTCAACAGAGAGCGCACATTGTAGCTGACAATGACTATGCAGACTTTCTTGGCCATACAAACGGAATGCACAACAGCAACACAACACCCAGATAGAAGAAAATGGTAGAAGTATATATAAGGTATAAGACAGCGTTCACCAACAAAGGTACTACGATGAGTGCCATTCTCAGTTTCCAGTTCTTCTTATAAAGTCTTACACCCAGATAGGCACACAGCAGGGTCGCTAGTTCAACCACTGTTGTCAGCCAAAACAAAAAAACGTCGTTATTCATATCTTTCATTCTTCACTTTTCACTTTTCACTCTTCGTTTTTCACTTTTCGTTTTTCACTTTTCCCTCTTCTTATTTACCTTCAAAAAGCGTTCGATTCAGGATAGAACGTCCCAGCGTCACCTCGTCCGTATATTCCAATTCATCACCCACAGAGATTCCCCGCGCGATGATGCTGATTTTTACATCACTATAGGGAGCCAGTTTGCGGAAGATATAGAAGTTGGTGGTGTCGCCCTCCATCGTAGAACTAAGAGCCAGAATAACCTCTTTCACATGCCCCTCTCCCACTCGTTCTACCAGTGAGTCAATCTCCAAGTCTGCAGGACCTATTCCGTCCATAGGTGATATCACACCACCCAGCACATGATAGAGCCCGTTGAACTGCTGCGTGTTCTCGACAGCCATCACGTCCTGTATATTCTCCACCACACAAATCGTACTGTCATCTCGGCGAGGGTCACTACAGATAGGACACACCTCGCTGTCACTGATGTTGTGACACACCTTGCAGCGCTTGACCTCTTTCTTCATTTTGCTGATGGCATCCGTCAGCAGTGTCACGTCCTCTTCTTCCTGACGCAACAGATGGAGCACCAGTCGTAAAGCCGTCTTACGTCCAATGCCTGGCAGTTTGGCAAACTCTTGTACTGCCCGTTCCAGCAGTTGTGATGGATATTGTTGTTGTATCATCAATCTTCAATTATCAATTTCCGACAGTTCCAGCCATCGCATGGACTTCTCATCTAACTCCTCGTTCAACTGAGGCAGTCGCTTGCTCATGGCTGTTATCTCATCTACAGACGTAGTACTTCCACAAAGGGCTTCCTCTATCTGTTTTTTCTCTTCTTCCAGCACAGCGATGTCCTTTTCCAACTGCTCCATCTCACGTTTCTCCTTATACGACAAGCGTCTGCGCTCGTCGTGACGATAGCTGGCCTTATTAGTTTCTTTGGAATCTCTAGACTCTTTAGTCTCTTTAGACTCCTCCAATGCCGACCACTCCCTATACTGGGTATAGTTGCCTGGGAAGTCTTTGATCTCGCCTTGTCCTTTAAACACCAACAGATGGTCAACCACCTTATCCATGAAATAGCGGTCGTGGCTGACTACGATGACACAGCCTGGGAAATCCTGCAGGTATTCTTCCAATATCTGCAGAGTCACTATATCCAAGTCGTTGGTGGGCTCGTCGAGAACGAGGAAGTTGGGATTGCGCATCAGTACGGTACACAGATACAGTTTTCTGCGCTCACCACCCGATAGCTTATATACATAATTATATTGCTGCTCTGGAGTAAACAGGAAATACTGCAACAACTGAGAGGCACTCAGCTTCCGTCCACTTCCCAAATCCACATAGTCAGCAATATCGGTAATCACGTCGATGACCTTTTGCTGCTCATTGAATTGCAGCCCTTCCTGTGAGAAATAGCCAAAGCGAACCGTATCGCCAATGACGATGCGTCCATCGTCCACTGGTTCCAGTCCCAACAGCATCTTGATAAAGGTCGATTTGCCCGTGCCGTTCGACCCGACAATACCCATCTTCTCGAAGCGTGAGAAGTTGTAGTAGAAGTCCTTGAGGATGACCACATCGTCAAAGTGTTTCGAGATATACTGGCACTCAAATATCTTCGAGCCGATATACACGTTGGAGGCTTTCAGTCGCAACTGTCGTTCCTCCAACCGCTGCTTGGCCACCTTCTCCAGTTCGTAGAAAGCCTCTTCCCTGTAACGGGCCTTATGACCTCGGGCCTGAGGCATCCGTCGCATCCATTCCAGTTCTGTGCGATACAGGTTATTGGCTCGCGCTATCTCCGCCCTTCGGTTGTCTATGCGTTCCTGGCGCTTCTCCAGATAGTAGGCATAGTTGCCCCGATAGGCATAGATGGTCTTGTCGTCCAGTTCGAGGATAATGTTGCACACCCGGTCCAGGAAGAAACGGTCGTGCGTCACCATCAGCAGCGTCCTGTTGCCCCGCTGCAGATAGCCCTCCAGCCATTCTATCATTTCCAGGTCAAGATGGTTAGTAGGCTCGTCCAGTATCAGCAGGTCTGGTTCCGTCAGCAGCACATTGGCCAGTGCCACCCGTTTCTGCTGTCCTCCACTCAACTGTCCCATGGGCTGTTGCAGGTTACGAATCTTCAACTGTGTCAGCACCTGCTTGGCACGCAACACTTTTTCTTCTTCTCCTTGATGATTAAAGCAAGCATCCAGCACAGACTCCTGCGGATCAAAATAAGGCGTCTGCTCCAGGAAGCCTACCTTCAGGTCGCGACGGAACACGATGTCACCACCGTCGTAGCCCTCCTTGCCCGAAAGGATGCTGAGCAGCGTCGATTTTCCTGTACCGTTCTTGGCAATCAGTCCTACGCGCTGACCTTCGCCAATGCTGAAACTGATGTCGTGGAACAGGGTCAGGGCACCAAACGACTTTGACAGGTGTTGTACGTCTAAATAGGGAATCATTGTTTCGTTATTTCAAGACTTCGGGACTTCGTTATTTGGTCAATTCGCTGTTTATCTGCCCGATGTAGTCAAGCACCTCGTCCCTACCCTCCTTTTTCTCTGCCGAGGTCAGGAACATCGGGGGCATTTCCTCCCATGTTTCCGAGAGTTTCTTCTTATAGGCTTCCATAGCCTGACGACACTTGTTAGGCGTCAGCTTATCGGCCTTGGTGAATACAATGGAAAACGGGATGCTCGACAAGCCCAGCCACTCGATGAACTCGAGGTCTATCTTCTGCGGTTCCAGTCGAATGTCCACCAGCACAAACACATTGACCAACTGCTCGCGTTGCAGAATGTAGCCACGAATCATCTGGTCCAGTTTGTCCACCTCCTTCTTCGAGCACTTGGCATAGCCATAGCCGGGCAGGTCCACCAGATACCATTCCTTATTTATTATAAAGTGGTTGATGAGCAGAGTCTTTCCCGGTGTCGCACTCGTCTTGGCCAACTTCTTGTTGTTCGTCAGCATATTGATGAGGCTCGACTTTCCGACATTCGAGCGTCCGATGAACGCATATTCAGGCTTCGTATCCTTCGGGCACATCGACACCATCGGCGCCGACAGCGAAAATTCAGCTTGCTTGATTTCCATACGTATTCACATTTTGACTGCAAAGTTAAGCATAAAAATAGGGACTGCCAAACCTCAGCCCCATTTTTTTCACCACTCGGTGCACCGAGTAGTCAGAAAACGACTTTGTGGCCATCACTCGGTACACCGAGTGGTCGTGCCAACGACTTTTTTGCCATCACTCGGCGCACCGAGTGGTCGTGCCAACGACTTTTTTGCCATCACTCGGCACACCGAGTGGTCGTGACGACGACTTTTTTGCGGCACTCGGCGCACCGAGTGGTCATGCTAGAGACTCTTTTTCATCGCAAACTAGCTCACAGGGGTCCCCCCGGGGTATCATAATCGGGTCACAGGGTGCCTCTTTCCTCGATTACACGCCGGGAATATAATAATTGCCGGAAGTTCTTTGTTTTTTTTCCGACTTATTCGTAACTTTGCAGCCGTTTTACCGAAAAACAAGCAAGAGGAAATGGCAGAACAGTCCCTGAAGCGACAGTTGAAAGTACTCACCATCCCAGTGTTTATCGAAATGGCACTGGTCATGCTGCTTGGTGCGGTAGATACCGTGATGCTGAGCCGTTATAGCGACAACAGCGTGGCTGCCGTAGGACTGGACAACCAGCTTATCTCGCTCGTTTTCCTGGTCTATCAGTTCTTCTCGATGGGTGCCGCCATACTGTGTGCACAATACATCGGGGCGGGACTTCGCAAACGATTGGTACAGGTGGTGGGTATGGCACTGGTCATCAACTTGATACTTGGACTCGCGGTCAGCCTGCTGCTTTTCTTCTATTCCGAGCACTTGCTGCTACTCATGGGACTCCGCCCGGAACTGATGGACGACGGACTGGTTTATCTGCGACTGACGGGAGCCCTGTCGTTCTTCCAGGCTCTGTCGCTGACGTTCTCCGCCTCGCTGCGCAGTGCTGACAAGGTCGTCTATCCAATGGTAGTCACGGGCATTGTCAATGTACTGAACATCTTGGGCAACTATGCGCTCATCTTCGGTCACTGGGGCTGTCCGCAACTGGGCGTCGAGGGTGCTGCCATTGCCACGGCCACCAGTCGCGCTGTCGCCATGATACTGCTGGCCATCATCCACTTCCGCGTACACATCCCCCGTTTCCCGCTGCACTATTTCCGTCCCATCCCCTGGAAGGAACTGAGAAACCTGCTGTACATCGGCATACCGGCCATGAGCGAGAACATTTCCTATTGTCTGTCGCAGGTGGTCATCACCTTCTTCATCAACCAGATTAGCAACGAGGCACTGGCTGCCCGAACCTACTGTCACAACATGATTATGTTCGTCTATTTGTTCTGTCTGAGCATCACACAGGGTGGCGACATTCTCGTGGGTCACCTGGTCGGCCAGCAACGCCACCAGGCAGCCTATATCCTGGGCAACTACTTCTTCCGATGGTCCATGATTATCACCCTGACAGGCTCTGTTCTCCTTGCCGTTTTCGGACGTTCCATCCTCACTGCCTTCACCCACAATCCGGAAATCATTGCGATGGGTGTCTGGGTACTCGTAGTCGATATCTTCCTGGAAATTGGTCGCACGTCGAACATCTTTGCAGGCAGCACCTTGCGTGCTACAGGCGACACTTTCTATCCCTTCGTCGTCGGCATCATCTTCCAGTGGAGCGTAGCCGTCGGACTCAGCTACGTCATCGGCATTCCGCTTGGCTATGGTCTGGTGGGCATGTGGATTGGCTTTGCCCTCGACGAGAACATCCGCGGCGTCATTCTTGTGCGACGTTGGCGGTCGGGCAAGTGGCGCGCGAAGGGATTTGTCAAAGGTTGATTACGGTCAGTTATAAAATCCATTGCAATCAATTCACAAATCCATTGCAATCAATTCACAAATCCATTGCAATCAATTCACAAATCCATTGCAATCAATTGCCCCATCGGGTGCACTCAGTCATGAAATCGGGTGCACTCAGTCGATTTTTCGTATTTCCCCAACCCGAGAAAAGATAAAACCACCTACACCTTATTATATATATATATGAAGACTTTGCAAATAAAGTGGTCGTAAAATTTGCATAGTTCGAGGAAAATGCTTACCTTTGCCCTCGAATTTCAGAAAAACGTGTTTCCGTCCGTGAAGCACTTTGTTTCCAAAATCAATTTCAACATATTCGAAGATTAATAACGATTTACTGTATATAGTTATGTACACGAAAGACGAATTAGCAAAACTGCCTATCCCCGAATTGATGGAGATAGCCAATGAATTAGGCGTAAAAGTTTCTCAGGATGACGAGTTGGAAACGGTTATCTACGCTATCTTAGACAAGGCTGCGGAGGACTCTGCAGCAGGAAAAACAGCCCCTAAGCGTAAACGTACACGCATTGCCAAGGACACCAGCAAGGTATATACCGTAAAGGGTAGCGATGGCGAGAAATTGGACGCGAAAGCTGTTAAGCCCGAAAAGAAAAAGTCGCTGGACTCGCTCTTTGCCGAGCAGGAGGCTGCCGAGGCTGCTGCTGTTGAACAAACTGCTGAGGATACCAAGCCGGAAGAGGAAAAGCCCGCGCCCAAGAAACGTGGACGCAAGTCGAAGAAGGAACTGGAGGAGATAGCTGCTGCCGAGGCTGCCAAGAAGGCGGAGGAAGAGGCCCAGAATCAGGAGGAGGCTCCTGTTGACGAGGCAATCGTTCCCGAGGCAGAGGAAACACTCGCACAGGAAGACGTAGATCCCACCCTGCTGAATCAGCTGCAGGAAAAGATGAGCGTACAGCATCAGGAGGCAGCACCCAACCTGGATGGTGTCTGGGAGGGTGACCCCGGCGACGGTACTGACTTCATTCCTGTGGTTGACCTGCCCATCGAGGACGGTGCAGCCATTCCTACTCTCGACATGTTCGACCGTCCTGTTGTCCAGTCCCAAGAAACGATGGCTGGTGCTGACCGCCCTGCTTTCAATGTTCCCAACGGAACTGACAGATACGACTTCGACGACCTGATTACAGGCAATGGTGTACTGGAAATCCTGCAGGACGGCTATGGGTTCCTGCGCTCCAGCGACTACAACTATCTGTCTTCTCCCGATGATATCTACGTCAGTCCTCAGCAAATCAAGCACTATGGATTGAAGACGGGCGATGTGGTTGACTGCACCGTGCGTCCTCCCCATGACAACGAGAAATACTTCGCCATGAGTACGGTGAACAGCATCAATGGACGTCAGCCGCAGGAAGTTCGCGACCGTGTGGCCTTCGAGCACCTCACGCCCCTCTTCCCCGACGAGAAATTCACCCTCTGTGGTGACAAGGCTACCACCAATCCTTCCGTTCGCATCGTGGACCTGTTCTCACCCATCGGTAAAGGTCAGCGCGCACTCATAGTCGCTCAGCCCAAGACGGGTAAGACCATTCTGATGAAGGACATTGCCAATGCCATTGCAGCCAACCACCCCGAGGCTTATATCATGATGCTGCTCATCGACGAGCGCCCTGAAGAGGTGACCGACATGGCTCGTACCGTGAATGCCGAGGTCATAGCCTCTACCTTCGACGAGCCAGCAGACCGTCATGTGAAGATTGCTGGTATCGTATTGGAAAAGGCAAAGCGTATGGTAGAGTGTGGCCACGACGTCGTCATCTTCCTCGACTCTATCACCCGTCTGGCCCGTGCATACAACACGGTAGCCCCAGCCAGTGGCAAGGTGCTCACTGGTGGTGTGGATGCCAATGCCCTGCAGAAGCCCAAGCGCTTCTTCGGTGCTGCCCGTAACATCGAGGGAGGCGGTTCGCTGACCATCATTGCAACCGCTCTGACGGATACGGGTTCGAAGATGGACGAGGTCATCTTCGAGGAATTCAAGGGTACGGGTAACTCTGAGTTGCAACTCGACCGCATGCTGGCCAACAAGCGCATCTTCCCAGCTGTCAACCTGGTACAGAGCTCTACACGTCGTGATGACCTGTTGCAGGATCAGACCACACTCAACCGCATGTGGATCATCCGCAAGTTCATAGCCGAGATGAACCCCATCGAAGCCATGAACACGGTTCACGACCGACTGGTTCAAACCCATTCCAACGAGGAGTTCCTGCTCAGCATGAACGGATAGGCGCTTCGCTAGTGAATAGTTAATAGTGAAGAGTAATGGACATCATCCTGAAATATTTTCCCCATCTCAGCGTCGGGCAACAGCAACAATTTGCTGCGCTTGACGCTTTGTATCGTGACTGGAACGCCAAGATCAACGTCATCTCCCGCAAGGATATCGACAACCTGTACGAACACCATGTGCTCCACTCGCTGGCTATCGCCAAGATGATTCAGTTCACACCAGGCACCAGCATACTGGACTTCGGCACAGGTGGCGGATTTCCAGGCATCCCCTTGGCCATCCTCTTCCCTGAATGTCAGTTCAAACTGATTGACGGAACAGGAAAGAAAATCCGCGTGGCACAAGAGGTCTGCAATGCCATCGGACTGAAAAACTGTCACCCAGAGCACTTACGGGGCGAGGACGAGAAAGGCAAATATGACTTCGTTGTCAGTCGTGCGGTCATGCCCTTGCCCGACCTGATGAAGATTGTGCGCAAGAACATTTCCAAGGAACAGCATAACGCCCTGCCCAACGGAGTCATCTGCCTGAAAGGAGGTGACCTTCAGGCTGAGACCAACCCTTTCCGTCGCATTGTTGACACCGAGGAACTCAGCAGTTGGTTCAGCGAGGAATGGTTCAAGGAAAAACATTGCATCTATGTGCCTGTATAAATAGAGGTGAGAGGTGAGAGGTGAGAGATTAGTGTTAAGGTTAAGGTTAAAACAATGATTCAGATTAAGCGTTTTATATGCAACCCGCTGCAGGAGAACTGCTATGTGGTAAGCGATGACACCCAGGAATGTGTCATCATCGACTGTGGGGCTTTCTTTCAGGCTGAGAAAGATGCCCTGATCAACTATATCCGCAATGAGCACCTTCAACCCGTCCATCTCATAGCCACTCATGGACATATAGACCACAACTTCGGCAATACGGCTCTTTTCAACGCATTTGCCTTGAAGGTCGAGATATGCGGTGAGGATGCCAACCTGATAGAACACCTTAACGAACAGGCTGCCGACCTCTTGGGCCTACAGATAGAACCCAGCGAGGCGCAAGTGGGCCGTTGGTTGAAGCATGAAGACACCATCACTTTCGGCCATCATACGCTGAAAGTGCTGCAGACACCGGGTCATACCCCTGGCTCTGCCCTGATTTATTGCGAAGAAGAGAACACCTGTTTCTCGGGCGACACCCTGTTTCGCATGAGCATCGGGCGTACCGACCTCGAAGGAGGAAATTGGGCACAAATGGAGCAGAGCCTTACCCACATCGTCTCCAAACTACCTAAAGAAACAATCGTGCTCTCAGGACATGGTCCTCAAAGCACGATTGAAGATGAGTTGATGTACAATCCCTATCTACGGGGTTAATACTTCACCTTCACTTTCTTGTAACTGCTCTCGTTCTGCATACGGTCGAGGGCAGTTACTGCGTATGTCACCTTGCTACCCCACTCTTCCCTAGGCAGTTCGTAGTGTGTATCGTTGGTAATGGTGACCAGTTTCGTCACATCGTTTATATCTACCTTGTCGCCAGGTCCGAAGCGGTAGATGGCATAACCTGCTGCAGCATCCTTCCAGCCTTCGCCCTTCGGAGCGGTCCAGAAGAGCACTTTCTGGCCTTCAATGTCTATCACCTGCACCTTTCTGGGTTTCTTGGGTGCCTTGTTGTCTATATGCTTCATGACTGGCTGTAAGGCAGGATAGCGCCAATAGACATTCCTCAGTTGGGTGCCATAGTTGCCCACATTATCTACAGCAGCCTTCGCATACCACAGCACCGTGCCTTGTATGTTGGGCAGTTCTGCGTGCATGTTCATCTTCTGCTCCATCTGGTTGAACTTGGCCGTGCGCTCTATATCCTCTCCTATCACCAAGGTGGTCTTCGTACAATGCTTGTTCCACCAGTTCATCAGCTCTGCATAGTCGGCTGCCTTGTTGCCTATCTCCCAGTAAATCTGGGGTACGCAATAGTCCACCCAACCATTCTTCACCCACAACAGCACGTCAGCATACAACTGGTCATAGTTCTGCAGGCCATTCGTCTGACTGCCATTGGGATCATTCTTCACATTACGATAGATGCCGAAGGGCGACACGCCGAACTTCACCCAAGGCTTCACCGTCCTGATGGTAGCCCACAGCTGTTCGATAAACAGGTTCACATTGTTTCTGCGCCAGTCGCCTATATCGGTAAATCCCTGGTTATTTGCCCGGAAAAAGGCATTATCGGGAATAGGAATGCCTGGTGTAGGATAGGGATAGAAATAATCGTCTATATGCAAGCCATCTACATCGTAACGTTCCAAGATATCCGTCACAACCTGACAGATATAGTCACGATTCTCCTTCAGCGCAGGATTAAGCAGTGTCAACCCGTCATATTCAAAGCAACGCTCAGGATGCTGGCTAACCACATGATTGCTCGCATTGGCATGAGCCACCTTGGTCTTTGCACGATAGGGATTGATCCACGCATGCAGCTCCATACCTCGCTTGTGACTCTGTTCTATCATCCAGGCCAATGGATCCCAATAGGGTCGCGGAGCCACACCTTGTTGACCTGTCAGATAATAGCTCCAAGGCTCATACTTACTCTCATACAGGGCATCACATTCCGGACGCACCTGGAAGATGATGACGTTACATCCATCTTTCTGTAACTCGTCCAACTGGTAACTCAGTGTCTTCTGCATAGCCTCAGTGCCAATGCCTCTGAACTGTCCGTTCACACACTGTATCCAGGCTCCGCGGAACTCACGTTTAGGCTGTGCTGTCATCACCATGGCCAGCATCAGACTTATTAAAAGCAGGGTTTTACGCATATTCTTTATGATTTTGATTCTTCCCATAAGTTTGGTTTCTTCTTTCTCGCCTCGTCCAACGACAACAATTGCTGCTGTTCCGTCTCATAGGCTTCACGCAGATGCTCATATTTGGCATCCAGTTCCTTTTCCATTTGTTTTTCTTCCTCCTTGTTCATCAGCTTGGCAGCTACCAATGCGTTCTGCGATGCGTCTTTCATCCATACCACAGGACCACCATAGACCGGTGCTATCTTGAGGGCTACATGCAGTTCACTCGTGGTCGCACCACCTATCATGATAGGAATGTCAAGTCCAGCTCGATGCATCTCGTGCGCCACATTTACCATTTCCTCAAGAGACGGGGTGATAAGTCCTGACAGTCCTATCATATCTACTTGCTCTTCCTTCGCCTTACGCACTATCTGCTCTGAGGGTACCATGACACCCATGTCAATTACCTCATAGTTATTGCAGGCCAAAATGACACTGACAATGTTCTTGCCGATGTCATGCACATCGCCTTTCACAGTGGCAAGCAACACTTTTCCTGCCTTCTTGGCACCTTCCGACTGCTCGGCCTCAATATAGGGTTGCAGGATAGCCACTGCCTGTTTCATGGTTCTGGCAGTCTTGACCACCTGGGGCAGGAACATCTTTCCTGCACCAAACAGTTCACCAACCTGGTTCATACCTGTCATCAGCGGACCTTCTATGATGTTCACTGCCTTGGGATATTTTCGCAATGCCTCTTCCAGGTCTTCCTGCAGGTAGTCACCCACCCCTTTTATCAGGGCTTGCTGCAGGCGTTCCTCCACAGAACCTGTTCTATTTTCATTGGGGCGAGAAGGCTGAACAGCATCACCAGACTTGTTATGATCAACAGCTAATTCTGCTGCCAATGCAATAAGACGTTCAGCCGCATCGGGCTTTCGGTTCAGGATGACATCCTCAATGATGTCAAGCTGATTTTGGGGGATGTCCGTATAAAGTACTTTGGTAGCCGGATTCACAATACCGAAGTCCATGCCTGCCTGTATGGCATGATAGAGGAACACGGCATGCATGGCCTCGCGGATATAGTTGTTACCTCGGAACGAGAACGAGAGATTGCTCACACCACCACTGACATGTGCTCCTGGCAGGTTCTTTCTGATCCATTCCGTAGCCTTGATAAAGTCTGCTGCATAGGCATCGTGTTCTGGCATTCCCGTAGCCACAGCCAGGATATTGGGGTCGAAGATAATATCCAGCGGATTCATTCCAACCTGCTGGGTTAGAATACGATATGCCCTCTCTGCTATTTCTATTCTCCGCTCGTAGCTCGTTGCCTGACCTTCTTCGTCAAAGCACATCACCACCACGGCAGAACCATATCTTTTCACATCCCTGGCATGCTTCACAAACACCTCCTCGCCTTCTTTCAGCGAGATACTGTTCACGATGCTCTTGCCCTGCACACATTTCAATCCACTGACGATCACGTCCCAGTCTGACGAGTCCAGCATGACTGGCACTGATGCGATATCTGGCTCAGCAGCTATCCTATTCAGGAAGTTGACCATTTCCTGCTGGGCATCCAACAATCCGTCGTCCATATTGATGTCTATCACCAGGGCCCCGTCAGCCACCTGCTTACGGGCTATGCTGATGGCTTCGTCGTATTGTTTCTCCTTCACCAGTCGGAGGAATTTCCGCGAGCCCGCCACATTACAGCGTTCTCCAACATTCACGAAATGAACATCCTTGGTGACATCCAGCAGGTCAAGACCACTCAACCACATCGTGTCTGGCTTCTCCACAGGTTTCCTGGGCTTCTTGCCTTCCACCAGTGTCTGGTATTTCTCAATGAAATGGTCGTCTGTACCGCAACAGCCCCCTATGATATTCACTAGACCTTCCTCAACCATCTGTCCCATCTGAGGTGCCATACTTTCCGCAGTCTCGTCATAGAGTCCCATCGCGTTTGGCAGACCAGCATTGGGATAGGCACTTATATAATAAGGTGCCTTCCGTGCCAACTGACGTAAAAAAGGCAGCATCTGTTTCGCACCAAACGAACAATTCAGTCCTATGCTGAAGATGGGATAGGTGCTCACACTCGCCAACACAGCTTCCAGTGTCTGTCCACTCAGTGTCCTACCCGCCAGATCACTCACCGTGACACTCAACATCAGGGGTAAGTTCCTACCCTGCTTCTTCATGGCCTCCATCGAGGCATCGATAGCCACCTTCGCATTCAGCGTGTCGAAGATGGTCTCTATCAGCAGGGCATCCGCCCCACCCGATATTAAGGCATCAGCTTCTTCATAATAGGCATCCCACAGCTCATCGTAGGTCAGGTCTCTCTGGGCAGGATTGCTCACGTCAGGCGACATCGAGCAGGTCTTATTCGTAGGACCTATAGAGCCTGCCACAAAGCGGGGTTTCTCGGGGGTGCTGAACGCATCTGCACACTGTCTGGCAATCTTTGCCCCCATAAAAGCCATCTCACGTGCCTTGTCTTCCAAATGGTAGTCAGACTGTGAGATCCTTTGGGCACTGAACGTATTGGTCGTGATGATATCAGCGCCTGCCTTCAGGTATCTGCAGTGTATGTCTTTGATGAGTTCAGGATTTGTCAGGTTCAACTCGTCTGAGTTCCCTGTCTTTCCCGTCAATTCACCTATCATAGTGCCCATGGCACCGTCAAGAATGAGTATTCTTTCCTTCGCTAAGTCTTCCAGTGTCGTTATCATCTGTAAACCTTCATGGCACGATCCATCTCGCGCTTGTCTTCCTTTTCCTTTAAGGTCTGACGCTTGTCAAACTCCTTCTTACCCTTACACAATGCGATATCCATCTTTGCCCTGCCTTTGGGGTCTATGAACACCAGCAGGGGAACGATGGTATAACCGGTCTGTTTCGTTGCTGCAGCCAGCTTCTGAATCTCTTTCTTGGTCAACAGCAGTTTTCTGTCACGCTTCATCTCATGATTGTTGTACGAGCCATAGAAATAAGGTGATACGTTCATACCCTTCACCCACAGTTCCCCATTGGTGATGAAGCAATAGGTATCCACCAGACTGGCCTTTCCCAGTCGGATACTCTTGATTTCCGTACCCGTCAGCACGATACCGGCGGTAAAGGTCTCTATGAAGAAATATTCAAAGGAGGCCTTCTTGTTTCTTATGTTTACAGGACTTTTCTTCCTGATCAGTTCTTCTTCCTTATTCATTGAATCGTTGCGAATTTCTCTATGTTTTCGTCAATATAGCGAGCTATCTGCTCTGTCCATGTTTCTTCCTGCTCTACGAACTCGTCATCCAGGTCGTCAAACTCGGGAAACTGCTCAAAAAGTGCCATAAACTCATCGTCCGTACAGTCCTTTTCCAACGGTTCATGATACTTGACATACAACGTATGCGCATCATACACCAGTTTCGACAGTTCTCTCATGCCCCATAACTTCAAGGCTTTAGCAAACGGGTTCTTGAAGATAAACGGGCCATAGCCATTGTGTATCAGTTGTACAAAACCACCGTCCATCACCTCTTCGTGCAGGATATCCCATGCCAGCAGGGTAATCTGGTCACTGTTCAACTCACCTAGCATTTCTGCTGTCAGTTCCCCGCCAATAGCATCCTTGATAGCCTGTATGAATACACCTACGAAGGCATCCATGCCCTCCCCTGCTGCTTGACGCAACACCTCGTCTTTTATTGTCACTTCTTTCATAATCGCCGCAAAGTTACCTATAAAAAATGGGACTGCCAAACGTCAGCCCCATTTTCTTCTCACTATCAACTCTCAATTATCAACTTTCAATTATCAACTTTCAATTATCAACTTTCAATTATCAACTAGCGAAGCGCCTCCCATGGTAGTCCGAACACATCAGCCACAGCCTTATACACCACCTTGCCTTCAACGATGTTCAGTCCTTTGGCCAGTGCCTCATCATCTTGGCAGGCCTGCTGCCAACCCTTGTCAGCCAGTGCAATAGCATATCGCAAGGTGGCATTGGTCAGGGCCAGTGTCGAGGTGTTGGGCACAGCACCTGGAATATTCGCTACACAGTAGTGTACAATACCGTCCACAGTATATACGGGGTCACTATGGGTGGTGGGATGCGACGTCTCGAAACATCCGCCCTGGTCTATGGCGACATCCACCAGTACCGTTCCTGGTTCCATTATTTTCAGCATGTCGCGGGTAATCAGGTGGGGGGTCTTGTCACCAGGCACCAGCACACTGCCTATCACGATATCTACGTATGGCAACTGTTCCCTGATGTTATGCTCCGAAGAGTACAGCGTATGCACATTGGCAGGGGTCTCGATATCCAACTGGCGCAGTCTTGGCAGCGAGATGTCTGTGATGGTCACTTCTGCGCCCAGTCCGGCAGCCATCAGGGCTGCGGCCTCGCCAACGACGCCACCACCCAGCACCAGTACGCGGGTAGGACTTACACCCGGCACACCACTAATCAGTTTTCCCTTGCCTCCTTTGGTTTTCTGCAGATAGTAGGCTCCGTTCAGGGTAGCCATTCTTCCTGCCACCTCACTCATGGGCTGCAACAGGGGCAACGTTCCGTTAGGCAGTTGTACCGTTTCGTAAGCCAGACAGACGGCTCCACTTTGCAGCATGGCTTCTGTCAGTTCTTTCTCGCAGGCGAAATGGAAATAGGTAAAGATCAGTTGTCCCTTTCTCACCAACTTGTATTCTGGCTCAATGGGCTCCTTCACCTTCACAATCATGTCGCATTCCCTGTACACATCGTCTATTCCGGGCAAGATACATGCACCAGCCTTCACGTATTCTTCATCCGTGAAACCAGAACCCTCGCCAGCAGTATGCTGTACACATACCTGATGACCTCTTCTCGTCAGCTCTGCCACTCCTGCAGGGGTCATACCTACGCGGTTCTCGTTGTTCTTAATCTCTTTGGGGATTCCTACTTTCATAAGTCTTTTGGCTTTTGTTAAACATTTACGTTGCAAATATACGAAAAATCCCGTTACGTTGTACGCTTTCTGCCCAATAATTATGCATATTTAAGTTTCACATTCACACCACCCATAAACTCATGTTGTCTCCTTTGATATAGAAGAAAATAATGTATTCCACCATATTTATAATTAATTTTTTGGTGTTTTCCTCACTTATTCGTACCTTTGCAGACAATGGAAAAGATTATTCTGGGTATTGACCCTGGAACAAATATCATGGGCTATGGAGTCATCAAGGTGGTTGACACGAAGGTCGAGATGGTGACCATGGGAGTCATCGACCTCCGTAAGTTTGGCGATGGCTACCTGAAACTGGGACACATCTTCGAACGGGTGACAGGCATCATCAACGCCTATCTGCCTGATGAGATGGCCATCGAGGCTCCCTTCTTTGGGAAGAACGTGCAGACCATGCTGAAACTGGGAAGAGCCCAGGGCACAGCCATTGCTGCAGCCATACACCACGGGGTACCCATTCACGAATATGCTCCCATGAAAATCAAGATGGCCATCACGGGTAATGGTGCTGCGTCCAAAGAACAGGTAGCCGGAATGCTTCAACGCCTGTTGAAGTTTGACAAGGAGGCACTGACCAAGTTCATGGATGCCACTGATGCCTTAGGAGCTGCCTACTGCCACTATATGCAGATGAACCGTCCTGAGAGTCAGGCTCATTACAAGGGATGGAAGGATTTTGTAACAAAGAACCAAGACAAAGTAAGCAAGACATGCAAAAAGTAACAGCCGTCGTAGGACGAAACGGAAGTGGAAAGACGTTATTCATTGACCAACTACGCAAACAGTTGGCCTCTGACCGGGTACGCTATATCGCCTTCACGGATTCGTATGGTGTGAATGTAGACGGACAATATTACCTGCAACTGCGTTGGAACCAGCATGACATCGACCACGAAACTCCTACGGTGGGTGAACTGCTGGAAAAGGCCTATCGGTTGGCGGGTGAGGATACCCCGGAACGCAGGGCTTTGCAAGCCCACTTGTACGAGTTGTTCCACATGGAGGAGTTCCTCGACAAGTATATCATCACACTTTCGAGTGGTGAACTGAGGAAGTTCCAGTTGACAAAGACGCTGTTTGCCAATCCGAAACTGCTCATCATGGACAACCCGTTTATCGGACTGGATGCTGAGACCAGGGATCAACTGAAGGAACTGCTGAGGATACTGACCACCGAGCGTGATATCGAGGTGATGCTGGTTCTGTCGAAAACGGACGACATCCCTGACTTTGTCAGCAAGATAACGGTGATTTCCGAAAATGCGGAGACCATAGTATATAATGGAGTTTCCGACTACTATGCCCACCAGCAGGAAGTTCCTCCCCGGGTATTGAGCGAAGAGAAGCGACAAGCCATTCTCAACCTGCCCTACCACGACAACGACTACGAATGCCAGAAGGTGGTGGAGATGAAGAATGTCAGCATACGCTATGGCGAGAGAACCATCTTGAAGGAGCTGAACTGGACGGTGATGAACGGAGAGCGATGGGCCTTGTCTGGACAAAATGGCAGTGGCAAGTCAACCCTGCTCTCTCTGGTATGTGCGGACAACCCGCAGAGCTATGCCTGTGACATCACCCTCTTTGACCGACCTCGCGGTTCGGGCGAGAGCATCTGGGACATCAAAAAACACATCGGTTATGTATCCCCTGAGATGCATCGGTCCTACAAGCGCGACATCCCAGCCATCCGCATTGTAGCCAGTGGTCTGATGGACTCCATCGGACTGTATGCTGTCCCCAACGAAAAGGACTATGAGAAATGCCGTTGGTGGCTTGACATCTTTAGCATCGGACATTTGGCTGAGCGAAAGTTTCTGCAACTGTCGAGTGGTGAGCAAAGACTGGTGCTGCTGGCAAGGGCCTTTGTGAAAGACCCCCAGCTGCTGATTCTGGACGAGCCCCTGCACGGCTTGGATCTCTGGAACCGCAGACTGACCAAGGACATCATCGAGACGTTCTGTCAGCGTCGCAACAAAACCATGGTGATGGTGACTCACTACGAGACGGAACTTCCTAAGGGTATCACGCACAAACTTTTTTTGGCACGGAATTTGTAACTAACCCAATAGTAAAATAGTAAAATAGTAAAATAGTAAATAGTCCAATTGTAAAATAGTCAAATTGTAAATTGTAAAATAGTCAAATTGTAAAATAGTCAAATATAGTGTCAAGTCAATTTTCACCAAAAGTATCCGAGATTCTCGCATTTTCGCGCGAGGAGGCTTCCCGATTGGCCAGCAGAAGCGTGGGTCCTGAACACCTGATGTTAGGACTGATGCGCATGAATGACGGGCCTGTCAAGGAGGTTCTCCGACGACTGGATGTCAACATGCAGTCGATCAAGACGGAACTGGAGATGCGTGTCAGGGAAGACGAGCTGAACATGCCTATCCATACCAGCGACCTGGTATTGAACGAAAAGGCAAGCAATATCCTGAAACTCGCCGTACTCGAGGCTCGCTTACAGCGTACTGCCCGGGTGGAGGAACAGCACCTGTTGCTGGCTATCCTGCATGACATGGGGAATAACGGAGCAAAACAAGTATTAGAGATGAACAATGTATATTATGAAGACGCACTGACCTTGCTCAGTGTGAAGAATGGTATAGGACTGCCCGACGAGGATTACGAGGAGGAGACTGGAAGCCAGGCTGACAGAGGTGCTCAGTCGTCAGCAGGCAATACGCAGACAACCACCCAGCAGAAGACCAAGTCGAAGACGCCCGTGCTGGACAATTTCGGCACAGACCTTACCCGTCAGGCTACTGAAGGGAAACTGGACCCTTGTGTGGGTCGTGAAAGGGAGATTCAGCGCGTGATAGAGATCCTGGGTCGCCGCAAGAAGAACAACCCGATATTGATAGGTGAGCCTGGTGTGGGCAAGAGTGCCATCGTAGAAGGCCTGGCTCAGATGATTGCTGGCCACCACTGCTCTCCCACCTTATTTAATAAGCGACTGGTAACACTGGACATGACGGGTGTCGTGGCTGGTACCAAATATCGTGGACAGTTTGAGGAACGCATGAAGATGCTGGTGAAAGAACTGGAACAGAACCCAGACATCATCATCTTCATCGACGAGATACACACACTGATAGGTGCTGGTTCGACACCGGGCTCCATGGATGCTGCCAATATCCTGAAGCCTGCTTTGGCACGAGGCACCATACAGTGTATCGGTGCCACCACCCTGGACGAATACCGTAACTCTATCGAGAAGGACGGGGCCTTGGAGCGCCGTTTCCAGAAGGTACAGGTAGAACCGACCACAAACGAAGAGACCCTGGAGATTCTGCGTAACCTGCGCGACCGTTATGAGCGACACCACCATGTCAGCTATACGGACGATGCCCTGGAGGCATGTGTCAAACTGACAGCCAGGTATGTCACCGACCGTTTCATGCCCGACAAGGCTATTGATGCCTTGGACGAGGTGGGTTCTCGCGTCCACCTGAAGAATGCGAACATTCCGCCTGAAATCACGGAGAAGGAGAGCGAGATCAAGCTGGTTACTGAGAAGAAGCAACAGGCTGTCAGCAACCAGAACTTCGAGTTGGCTGCTGGCTACAGAGACCGTCAGACGGTTCTGGAACGTGAGTTGCAGGAGCTGAACCGCAAGTGGCTGGAAGGGGAAACGGATGTGCTCCAGACGGTGACGGCTGAGGAGGTGGCCGATGTGGTATCCATGATGACTGGGGTTCCTGTACAGCGTATGGCACAGGAGGAAGGCATCCGTTTGAAGGGAATGGCCCAGGAGCTGAAGAGTCAGGTCATAGCCCAGGACAAGGCCATCGACAAAATGGTACGTGCCATCCAGCGCAACCGCGTAGGTCTGAAAGATCCCAACCACCCCATCGGTGCCTTTATGTTCCTTGGCCCTACGGGTGTGGGTAAGACCTATCTGGCCAAAAAACTCGCTGAGTTCATGTTTGGCTCGGCAGATGCACTGATCCGCGTGGACATGAGCGAATATACCGAGTCGTTCAACGTGTCCAGACTGATAGGTGCACCTCCGGGATATGTAGGCTACGAGGAAGGTGGCCAGCTGACGGAGCGGGTACGTCGTCGCCCCTACTCCATCGTCCTCCTCGACGAGATAGAGAAGGCGCATAGCAATGTCTTCAACCTGCTGCTGCAAGTGTTGGACGAAGGTCGTCTGACCGATGGTAACGGACGCTTTGTCGATTTCCGCAACACGGTCATCATCATGACCTCGAATGCAGGAACGCGACAACTGAAGGAGTTCGGACGGGGGGTAGGCTTCAATACCTCCAGTTCAACACTGATGTTGAACGAGCAGGATAAGGAACATGCCCGACAGATTGTGCAGAAAGCGCTCTCCAAGCAGTTCTCCCCCGAGTTCCTGAATCGCCTGGACGAGATTATCACCTTCGACCAGCTAGACCTCACGGCCATCAAACAGATTATCGATGTCGAGCTGAAGGGGCTCTACAAGCGCATCGGCGACTTAGGTTTCCAAATCAGTCTGAGCGACGAGGCCAAGGCTTTCGTAGCCGAGAAGGGTTACGACGTTCAGTTCGGTGCGCGTCCACTGAAACGTGCCATCCAGTCGTATATCGAGGACGGTATCTCCGAGCTCATTGTCAATGGCGATCTGCAGGCGGGTGCTACTATATATATAAATAAGGTGGAAGACAAGGACGAGTTGTCGTTCAACGTATAAAGCAGCATTTCTTCCTATGAGTGATTACATCGAGATAAAAGGGGCCAGAGTCAACAACCTGAAGAATGTGGATGTCAAGATACCCCGTGGCAAACTGGTGGTAGTGACGGGTGTATCGGGCAGTGGCAAGTCGTCATTGGCTTTCGATACACTCTATGCCGAGGGACAGCGTCGTTATGTCGAGAGTCTGTCGAGCTATGCCCGTCAGTTTCTCGGTCGTATGAACAAACCCGAGTGTGACTATATCAAAGGACTCCCTCCTGCCATAGCCATTGAGCAGCGCGTCATCTCCAGGAACCCTCGTTCTACGGTAGGCACCACCACCGAGATTTACGAATACCTGCGCCTGTTGTTTGCACGCATCGGACGCACTTACTCCCCCATCAGTGGACAGGAAGTCAAGAAGCACTCTACGGAGGACATCATAGCCTGCACCCGTCAATATGCACCGGGCACGAAGTATGTGGTGATGGCTCCCATCCATGTGGCCGAGGGCCGTACCCTCGAGCAACAGTTGAAATTATATCTGCAGAACGGCTATGCCCGTATGTCAGTCGAGTCTTTGCCCTCTAAGTTCTTGCTTGAGCAAGCGAACAAGTTCGAGCGAGGGGGCGACAGGGGTCTGAACGATGGAAATATCATTAGGATCGACGACTACCTCTCCACTCTGCCATCAGCCATCAGCCATCAGCCATCAGCCCTCTTCCTCGTCATCGACCGTCTGTCAGTTGACGATGCCAAGGATGCCATCTCCCGTCTGGTCGATTCTGCCGAGACGGCATTCTACGAAGGAGGTGGCGAATGTCGCCTGATGTTCCTTCCCTCGAATATCTGCTACGATTTCTCCATGCGCTTTGAGGCTGATGGGATGACCTTCGAAGAACCTTCCGACAACCTGTTCTCCTTCAACTCACCCGTGGGTGCCTGTCCTGAATGTCAGGGCTTTGGCAAGGTGATGGGCATCGACGAGCATCTCGTCATCCCCAACACCTCTCTCTCCGTCTATGATGGCTGTGTGGTCTGTTGGCATGGTGAGAAGATGAAGATGTGGAAGGAAGAATTCTGTCGTAGGGCTGCTAAGGACGATTTTCCCATCTTCGAGCCTTACTATAGCCTGACCCAGAAGCAGAAAGACCAGTTGTGGCACGGACTGCCCTCCGACAAGCACCGCACTAAAGACGACCGGGTATCCATCGACGACTTCTTCCAGATGGTGAAGGACAACCAGTACAAGATTCAATACCGGGTGATGCTCAGTCGCTATCGCGGCAAGACCACCTGTCCGAAATGTCATGGAACCCGCCTGAAGCCGGAGGCTGATTATGTGAAGATTGGTGGACGAAGCATCAGCGATCTCGTCGAGATGCCCATCCTCCGACTGAAAGAGTGGTTCGACCACCTCGAGTTAAATGAACAGGAACAGCAGATAGGCAAGAGACTGCTGACGGAAATCAATGCGCGTCTCCAGTTCCTGCTGGATGTAGGACTGGGCTACCTGACACTGAACCGTATGTCCAACTCCCTGAGTGGTGGCGAGAGCCAACGCATCAACCTGACCACCTCATTGGGCTCCTCCCTCGTGGGTTCCTTATATATATTGGACGAGCCCAGCATCGGACTCCATGCCCGTGATACCGACCGACTCATCAAGGTGTTGAAGGAACTGCGTGACATCGGCAATACCGTTGTCATCGTAGAGCACGACGAGGAAATCATGCGTGCAGCCGACTACCTCATAGACGTCGGTCCCGATGCAGGTCGCCTGGGTGGCGAGATTGTCTTCGAAGGTCCCCTTCCCACCGACAATTCTTCACTCTTCACTCTTCACTCTTCACTTAACCAAAGTCACACGCTTCGCTACCTCACCCATCAGGACACTATTCCCGTCCCCACGAGTCATCGTCCCTGGAACCGGAAAATCGTGATAAAAGGTGCCCGCATGAATAACCTCAAGGGCATCGATGTCGAGATACCCCTCAACGTGATGACGGTAGTCACTGGTGTCAGTGGCAGTGGTAAGTCATCGCTCATCAAGGGCATTCTCTACCCTGCCCTGAAGCGTCACCTGGGCGATGTCTGCGATGCCCCCGGCGAGTATCTGGGACTGGAGGGCGACTATCTCGCTATCAAACATGTCGAGTTTGTCGATCAGAACCCCATAGGCAAGTCGTCGCGTTCCAACCCGGCCACCTATGTCAAGGCTTACGATGCCATCCGTGACCTTTATGCTGCCCAGCCTTTGTCCAAGCAGATGGGCTTCAACAGCCAGTTTTTCTCATTCAATGCGGATGGTGGACGCTGTGATGAGTGTAAGGGAGCGGGAGTGATTACCGTGGAGATGCAGTTCATGGCGGACCTCATCTTGGAGTGTGAGGCTTGTCACGGCAAACGTTTCAAGCACGACATCCTGGATGTGAAGTTCCAAGGCAAGAACATCGACGACATCCTGAACATGACCATCACCGAGGCTATCCAGTTCTTTACAGAGCATCAGCAGAAGACGATTGTCAACCGGCTGAAGCCTTTGGAGGAGGTAGGTCTGGGATATATCAAACTCGGACAGAGCTCTTCTACCCTTTCTGGTGGTGAGAACCAGCGCG
Organism: uncultured Prevotellaceae bacterium; assembly: GCA_902770635.1. Lineage (GTDB taxonomy): Bacteria > Bacteroidota > Bacteroidia > Bacteroidales > Bacteroidaceae > Prevotella. The sequence continues at coordinate 58,697 of CACXTX010000016.1, forward strand.
TCAAGCTGGCCTACTTCATCGGTCAGGAAAGACAACGGACTGTCGAACGCAGTTCGGGAGTAAAGCAGAATCCCACCCTGTTTATCTTCGATGAGCCCACCACAGGACTGCACTTCCACGACATCCAGCGACTCCTCGATGCCTTTAATGCCCTGATAGCACAGGGCCACACCATCCTCATCATCGAGCACAACATGGAAATCATCAAATGTGCTGATCATATCATCGACATGGGGCCCGACGGAGGCGATCGTGGCGGACAACTGGTGGCCTGTGGAACACCCGAGGAAATCGCTGCCAATCCCAACAGTCTCACTGGAAAATTCCTCAAAGACAAACTGGCAGAGCACGTTCAAGGCTAAAAAAATGTTAATGGGCAAACATTTCTCATTCCTCATTTCTCATTTCTCATTTTAAATAAGTATCTTTGCATCCGCTTTCGAGCAAGAGTTCATTGAAAAGCTGCCGATATGGCTCAGTTGGTAGAGCAACGCATTCGTAATGCGTGGGTCGCCGGTTCGAGTCCGGCTATCGGCTCTCTCAATCGACAAAGAGTCAGGACACTCCGTTCTGACTCTTTTTCTTCCAAGCGATAATAGCTCAGTTGGTAGAGCATTGGCTTCCCAAGCCGAGGGTCGCGGGTTCGAGTCCCGTTTATCGCTCCTCAAAGAAGAAAAAAATGAGAGAAAACCAAAAAAAGTAGGTAAAAAATTTGCAGGGTTCAAAAAATAGTCGTACCTTTGCACCCGCAATCAAGGAGATAACCCCACGGTTTCTGACTCCAGGGTCCTTTTGGAAGGATGGGTGAGTGGCTGAAACCAGCAGTTTGCTAAACTGCCGTACGGGTTCCCGTACCGGGGGTTCGAATCCCCCTCCT
>CACXTX010000017.1 GCA_902770635.1 uncultured Prevotellaceae bacterium
GACTCCTCGTTCTCCTTCTCGTCATGCTTGTAGTAGCCCCATCTGGATATGCCAAGTAATTCGCAGAGGGGGGCGATCTTGTAGACCTTCACCTCCACCGCGAGGGCTGTAATTACTTGGCACCGGATTTTTTTCTGATGGGGATGCCGTAGCGTTCCTCGGCCAGTACAATCATGCGCTCGTAGGCATCACGAGCCATCTCTGTGCGCTTCAAGTCAATCGACTTGGAACGCAATTCCTGCTTCAAACGGGCAATCTCCTGAAGCAGTTCTTCCTTGTCTGGATCCTTCTTCATATCCGTTACAGCTACCTGTGGGGGCAATACTGGCTTATCTTCGACTGCAAAGATACGAATCCAATTTAAAATACAGCCATCTGAAAGACCGTTTTCTTTCTCAAAACGACGTTTAGACTTGTCTGAGGATAGGTACTCATTCAATAATGCAAGTCTTTTTTCATCTGTCATTCCACGATTTTGTCGCATACTGATACACTTTTTTGATCCCAAAAGTGTCAACTTATTCAGTACACGTCAAATCATAATTCCTAATTCCTAATTTCTAATTACTAATTCTCATTACTTATTGTATTCCTCTGCGCGACGCAGCAGATACTGGCCATAGTCGTTCTTGGCCATTGGCTCGGCCAGTTTCTTTAATTGTTCTTTGTCTATCCATCCACGCTTGTAGGCAATCTCTTCCAGACAGGCCACTTTCAGACCTTGTCTTTTCTCGATAACTTCAATAAAGGTGGATGCCTCCGACAGAGAGTCGTGTGTGCCGGTATCCAGCCATGCAAAACCACGCTGCAGGGTTTGTACCAACAGGTTCTTGTCCTCTAGGTATTTCTGGTTGACCGTCGTGATCTCCAGTTCTCCACGGGCACTCGGCTTGATGTTCTTAGCAATCTCCACGACACTGTTGGGATAGAAATAGAGACCAACCACTGCATAGTTGGACTTGGGCTTTGCAGGCTTCTCTTCAATGCTTAGGCAGTTGCCGTCCTTGTCGAACTCTGCAACACCATATCGCTCGGGATCGTTGACGTAGTAGCCGAATACGGTGGCATGTCCGTCTTCTTCGGCACTTTTGACGGCTTGCTTGAGCATACCTGTAAAACCGCTGCCATAAAAAATGTTGTCGCCCAACACCAGACAGGCGCAATCATTACCAATGAACTTTTCGCCAATGATGAAAGCTTGTGCCAGACCATCTGGAGAAGGCTGCTCGGCATATTCGAATCTTACACCCAGCTCTGAACCATCGCCAAGCAGACGCTTGAATCCCGGCAGGTCGTATGGCGTTGAGATAATCAATATCTCACGGATACCAGCCAACATCAGCGTCGAGATGGGATAGTAAATCATGGGCTTGTCGAAAATAGGAATCAACTGTTTTGAAACACCTTTAGTGATAGGATAGAGGCGGGTTCCACTACCTCCAGCTAATACAATACCTTTCATAATTTCTGTCGTTTTACATATTTTTGCTGCAAATATACAAAAAATTCTCAATTCTCAATTCTTAATTCTCAATTTATTTTGTACCTTTGCACGCAATTAAGGGTGGACTACGTCCTCATTGATAGTTTTTAATTGATAATTGATAATAAAAAATGAGTTTTATAAGTAAATTATTCGGAAAGAAAGAAGAAACGCAGAAGGCTGGCGGCATGGAGGATTTTATGACGCTTATCCGTGTCTATTTCCAGGCTGTCATGGCTGCTGATCTGGGTATTACCAATCTGGCTGCACTGCCAGACCTTCGCGTGTTCAAGGCTACTTTAAAAGTGCCGACACAAAACAACAAACTGGGTTTGGCTGAAAAGGCTCGCTGCAATAAGATGCTGAAAGAGCTTTATGGTATGGACGATAACTTCACCAAGGAGATTGATGCCAGTATCCGTAAGCGTTGCAAGAAGGTACAGGATGTACAGACTTACATGTATCAGTTCTCTGGCTTTACCCAGGACCTGATGATGCTTACCGGCAATCTCATGAAGTTCAAACTTCGTCTGCCAAGCTTCTTCAAAAGTGCCATTCGTACGATGACAGAAAAAACAGTCAACGATATCTTTAACAAGAATGACTTTTCTGACGCGGCTGTGATGAAGACGGTGGTGGCTATTCGCCAATATGCCCAGAAGTTGGGCTTTTCTCAGCAGTGGACTACCGATTTCGTTTATAAGGTGGTCATGTTGGCCAAAAAGGAGCCCAAGGTTAACGATGGTCAATGAGAAATGAGAGGTGAGAAATTAGAAATAAGAAAAGGATGGTGTGGTTAAAAAAATAAAAAACAGGAAAGGACTTGGTTAAAACAGGTTAATGCACAATTCATTTCTCATTTCTCATTTCTCATTTCTCATTTATATTATCTACCTTTGTGGAATAAAGTGACTTAGTTATGACTGCTAACGAGAAGACTTTAAAGACGTTTGAGACCCGATTGCGCCAAATGATTCTTCGCTTTCAAGAACTGAAAAAGGAGAATAAGGATTTGTATGCAGAGGTGGAAAACGGCAAAAAAGAAATAGCAGCGCTAAAATCCAAGTTGGAACAGCAGCAGTATGACTATGATTCACTGAAAATGGCAAGGATGATTGAAATTACCGATGGTAACCTGGATGGTGCCAAGGACCGGTTGTCCAAGCTAATACGTGACGTTAATAAGTGCATTGCTATCCTCAGTGACGAAAAGTAAAAGGATAAGAATCCATGGCAGAACAAAACAAGGATCGACTACATATCAGACTGCACGTCTACGACGAAGACATAGAAGTCGTCATCAATCGGGACGATGAAGAGTATTATCGTTCGGCAGCGAAACTCATCACCGATCGTTATAATGCTTACGCCCAGGCTTATAAAGGACGTAAGAATGATCATATTATTTCGCTGATGACGCTAGTAGATATTGCGCTGATGTATCAGAAAGAGTGTTCGAATAACGACACTGCTCCTTATGATAATGTTATTGCACAGCTTACAACTGAGATTGAAAAAGCACTCGATGAAGGCTAGTTACAAGAACATTAACTCTATATATAATTATTTATGAACATTATTGTTGCTATTATCGCCATTGTTGCCGCCTTAGTATTGGGTGGTGTATGTGGCTTTTTGATTTTCCGCTTTGTTATTAAGGGAAAATATAACGAGATGGTTAGCGCTGCTAAAAAAGAGGCAGAAGTCATCAAGGAAAAGAAACTGCTCGAGGTGAAGGAGAAATTCCTGAACAAGAAGAGCGAGCTGGAAAAGGAAGTGCAACAGCGCAACCAGCATATCCAGCAGAACGAGAACAAGTTAAAACAGCGTGAAATCTCGCTTAATCAGCGTCAGGAAGAGTTGGGACGTCGAAAGAATGAACTCGACAACCAGCAAAACCGCATTGAGAACGAGAAGAAGTTGCTAGCTCTCAAACAGGAAGAGCTTGAGAAGATGCAACTTCAGGAGCGCGCTAAGCTTGAAGAGCTTTCTGGCCTTTCTGCCGATGAGGCAAAGGCTCGTTTGGTAGAGTCCCTCAAAGACGAGGCAAAGACTGATGCCGCAGCCTATATCAATGAGATTATGGACGAGGCTAAGCTGAACGCCAATGCCCAGGCCAAGAAGATTGTTATCCAGACCATTCAGCGTGTGGCAACCGAGACAGCTGTAGAGAACAGCGTTTCCGTATTCCATATTGACAACGATGACGTAAAGGGTCGTGTGATTGGTCGCGAGGGTCGTAACATCCGTGCCTTGGAGGCTGCCTGTGGCGTTGAAATCGTGGTTGACGATACTCCCGAAGCCATCGTGATTTCTGCCTTCGATCCTGTTCGTCGTGAGACCTGTCGTCTAGCACTCCACCAGTTAGTAGCTGACGGTCGTATCCATCCAGCTCGCATTGAGGAGGTCGTTGCCAAGGTAAAGAAACAGTTGGAGAACGAGATAATCGAGACAGGAAAACGTACGGCTATTGATCTGGGTATTCATGGTTTGCATCCAGAGCTGATTCGTATCATCGGTAAGATGAAATACCGTTCTTCCTACGGTCAGAACCTGTTGCAGCATGCCCGTGAGACAGCCAACCTCTGTGCCGTGATGGCTGCAGAGCTGGGCTTGAATCCGAAGAAGGCCAAGCGTGCCGGACTGTTACACGATATCGGTAAGGTGCCCGATGAGGATACGGATGATCCACACGCTATCTATGGTGCCAAGATTGCTGAGAAGTTCAAGGAGAAACCCGATATCTGCAATGCTATTGGTGCTCACCACGACGAGATGGAGATGCAGACACTGTTGGCTCCCATTGTGCAGATCTGTGATGCTATCAGTGGTGCTCGTCCAGGTGCCCGTCGTGAAATCGTCGAGGCTTATATCAAGCGTCTGAACGACCTTGAGGCTATTGCGATGAGCTATCCTGGTGTTACTAAGACCTATGCTATTCAGGCTGGTCGTGAGTTGCGTGTCATCGTGGGTGCTGATAAGATGGACGATGCAGAGACCGAGGCACTCAGCGGACAGATTGCATCGAAGATTCAGAACGAGATGACTTATCCTGGACAGGTGAAGATTACCGTCATTCGTGAGACACGTTCAGTGGCTTACGCGAAATAAAGTATAGTGCTATCTAAGAAAAAGCCTCTTTGGTCAATTCCAAAGAGGCTTTTCGATTATCCTTCCTGCGGACGGGTCAGCATGTCTTGTTTAAGGGCTTCTACGAATTCGCTGATTTTTCGTAGTTCCCTGGGAATACGTATATTCTGAGGACAGTGTGGCTCGCATTGCCCGCAACTGATACAATGGTCAGCCTGTCTGAGCTTGGGGACCTTTCGGTCCAAGCCTATCAGGTAGGCTCTGCGCTGTTCCTTGTATTCTTTGTCCATACGGTCACGGGGCAGCAGACCTTCATTCTTACATTTATTATAATGTACGAAGATGGCGGGGATATCTACCCCGTATGGACAAGGCATGCAGTATTTACAGTCATTACAAGGAATATTCTCCAAGCCAACAATACGTTCTGCCACATCACGATGCAGGTATTCCTGTTCCGTTTTGGTCAGTGGAACCAGTGGACAATAGGAGAGGAGATTGTCCTTCAGGTGTTCCATATAGGTCATGCCTGACAGTACGGTCAGTACGCCTTCTGGTGTTCCTGCATAGCGGAAAGCCCAGGATGCCACACTACGCTCTGGCTCACGCTGTTTCAGTTCTGTAGCCATATATTGTGGCAGGTTAGCCAGTCGTCCACCCAGCAGCGGCTCCATGACCACTACGGGAATTTTAAGTTTTTGCAACTCGCTATAAAGGTAACTGGCATCCACATTCCTGCTGTTTATCTCGTTGGCAAAGTCCCAGTCCAGATAGTTCAGCTCTATCTGCACAAAGTCCCAATGATATTTTTCATGGGTTGCCAGTACCTCGTCGAACACCGTCTTATAGCCATGGAAGGAGAATCCCAGGTTGCGTATCCTTCCGGCCTCGCGCTCCTTCATCAGGAAGTCCATGATGCCATTGTCCACATAGCGTCCGTTGAACTCGTCCATACCTCCACCTACTGCATGCAAGAGGTAATAGTCGATATAGTCCACCTGCAACTGTTTCATGGAGTTGAGATACATCTCCTTTGACTTTTCGAACGTCCAGAAGTCGCGGTTAAAGTTCGACAACTTGGTGGCTACATAGTATTCGCTGCGCTTATGTCTGCTTAGGGCGATACCTGTGCAAGCCTCCGACTTACCCTGGCAATATACGGGTGACGTGTCGAAGTAATTCACACCATGCTCTATGGCATAGTCCACCTGCTGGTTAATCATGTCCTGGTCATAGTCGTCTTTGTTCTCCGTTTTCGAAGGCAGACGCATCATGCCATAACCTAATATGGATACCTTGTCACCCTTTGGCTCATTCTTGCGATAGGTCATCTTGCCTACGGGTGGCTCTACTTGTTTCTTATATTCATCTACTGCTTGGGTGGCAGACTTTGGTTTACAGCCTGTCATCACGGCGGCGGTAGCAACGGCTCCACCTCCTAATATCTTGAGGAAACTGCGTCTATTGATATCTTTCTTATTGTTCATACATCTTACATCTTACTTCTTACATCATACATCATATTTCCTTATGCACTTCGTGTCCTTCTACGTAGATGGCTGAGAACGGACGTGCAGGACACAGGTATTCGCAAGCACCACAGCCAATGCAGCGGGCTTCGTTGATAGCGGGAACATAAGGTGACTCCTCATCGTCAGGATTGCTGGGTACCATCTCAATGGCTCCTACAGGACAGTGCTGGGCGCAGTTTCCGCAGTCCACACCGTCTGTCAGTGGTACACAGTTCTTCTTAATCCATACGGCATGTCCCAGTTGCGTTGATGACTTATCCTCTTTCTGGATAGGCAGGATGGCACCGGCAGGACAAACCTCCGAGCAACGGTTACACTCTGGCCGGCAGTAGCCCAGTTCGTACGACATCGTTGGCATCATCAGATGCAGCAAATCTGTTGATGGTCTCAGTACCTGATTGGGACATTCTGATACACAGAGCTGACAACCCGTACAGTGTTGGGCAAAGTTCTTCATTGATTTCGAGCCGGGAGGAGTTAGCAGGGTCTGCCGCTCAGGAGCAACCTTGTCTTCTATCTCTGCCAGTCCGCCGTCCATAACCTTGTCTTTCTGCTGGGCCATGGCTGCAGTGGTTAGCAGAGCTGTGGTTACCAGAAAGCTACGCTTGCTCTCATCGATGCTAGATTGTCTAGAATCTCTAGATTGTCTAGACGGTCTAGAGAAACTATACTCCAGCGCCCCAAACTTACAACTCTCAATGCAGTCGCCACAAACTACACAGCGACTGTTGTCCACGCTATGTGTCTTATAGTCGATACAGGCAGCCTTACAGTTCTTCGAGCACATGGAACAGTTCCTGCACTTGCTTTCGTCGAACTGGATTCTAATGAAAGAGTAGCGGCTCAGGAAGCCGAGTACGGTTCCTACAGGGCAGATGGTATTACAATACGTGCGCCCGTTGCGCCAAGCCAATACCACCAGGGCAATCAGGGTTACGATGGCAATTGCTGTCACCACCCCCGTGTTAGGCAATCCCGTCTCTACATGGTAGAAAGCATAGCTGTCTGCCCTTTCCGCAATGGTTGCCAGCACATTGTTGCCCATCTTCCATAGCGGTTGCAGGAGTGTAGTCGCAATACGTCCGAAGGCAGAGTAGGGGGCGAGCACCTGGAAAATGGTGCCTATCCCTGCCAAAAGGGCAATGATAAACACAACAAGTACGGGGTAACGTAACCATTTCACTTCTTTCGAATACGTGTAACGGTTCTTCTTTCTCTTCTTGCCCAGCCATCCGAAGATGTCTTGCATGATTCCCAATGGGCAGATGACAGAACAGTAGATACGTCCAAAGACTATTGTCAGTATAACCAGTCCGATGACGACAACCAAGTTCACGGCCAGTACCGCTTCCAGGAATTGCAGCTTGGGCATCCATGAGAACCACTCATAGGCAGTTCCCGTGAAGTCAAGGAATAGCCATGTGATGCATACCAACATTACTGTAGCCAATGTAATTCTGATAGTTCTTAGCATATAATTCTTAATTTTCAATTTTTCATCGCTGAAGGCGACAACTCCTCATTTCTCATTTCTTTGACCGAGGTCAAAGCGACTTCGTCGATTACTCATTCCTCATTTCGTGCATCGCACGATCTGTATACTTACTTCATAGAGCAGATAGATGGGCAGAGCCACGACAAACAGCGTAAACACATCCGTTGTTGGAGTGATAATGGCAGCCACTACGAGGATAGCCACCATGGCATGCCTCCTATATTCTGCCATAAAGTGGTCTGTCAGCAGACCCATGCGTCCCATCAGTGCGCAGACCACTGGCAGTTCAAACACCACGCCCATGACCAGACTCATGCCTAACAGCGTGTCGATATAGGACTGTATGGTCAGCATGTTTGCCACTTCAGGACTTACCTGGTAAGTTCCCAGGAAACGTACAGTCAGCGGGAATACTACGAAATAGTTGATCAGCGTTCCTACGAGAAACATCAAGTAGGCAGCCCCCACTATCCATACTGCATAGCGCCTCTCATTCTGATAGAGTCCTGGCGAGACAAATCGGAAGAGCTCATATAATATATAAGGTGAAGCCACTAACAGTCCGGCATAGATGGCCGTTCTCATGTGTATCATGAACTGTTCCGTCAGTCCTGTGTTCATTAAGTGAATGTGGAAAGCTTCTACGCCCAGAAGCCTGTAGGTGATAAAGTCACATGAGCAAGGAGCCAGCACGATGCTAAACAGTTCCTCTTTCATGCAGAATGCCACGATGCCGAAGGCCACCACCGCTATTGCCATTCTGATGAGTGAAGCCCTCAACACATCCAAATGGTCCCAGAAGGTCATTGGCTCTTGTGAATTCATCTGAGCGGCAGCAAATTTTTCACTTTTCACTTATCACTTTTCTCTTCCTTGTCGTCGTCAATCTCTTTCATGCCGTCCTTAAAGCTCTTGACACCCTTGCCCAGACCTTTCATCAGCTCGGGAATCTTCTTGCCTCCAAACAGCAGTAGCACAATCAATGCAATGACAATGATTTCTTGCATTCCTAGTCCAAATAAAAGCAATCGCATATTCTTTCTGTCTTTTTGGGTTATATTTTTTGCAAAGATACATTTTTTTTGTACTTTTGCAGCCAAATAAACAACATTTAACTATGGAGTTAGAATTTCTTCTACGAATATTCACAGCAGCTATACTCGGCGGTCTCATCGGACTGGAGCGAGAATACCGTTCTAAGGAGGCAGGTTTCCGTACCCATTTCCTGGTGGCTTTGGGTTCTGCCCTGTTTATGGTAGTGTCAGCCTACGGCTTCGAAGGTGTTATGACTACTGCTGAACATCGTTGGGATGTCAGTCGTGTGGCAGCACAGGTGGTTAGCGGTATCGGTTTCATCGGTGCAGGTACTATTATTTTCCGTAAGGACGAAAATGTAGTTAGCGGACTAACCACTGCTGCGGGTCTGTGGGTGACTGCGGCTATCGGTCTGGCTTGCGGTGGAGGCATGTATGTGCTTGGCATCGGCTGTACACTGATGGTGTTGTTGGGGTTGGAAGCCTTTAATTTCTTCCTTCACAAGTTTGATAAGCATCGTAAAGGGTAAAAAAAGAAAAAAAGTGGCACTTCCTAAAAATAATTGCCGAAAAGTTTGGTAGAACCATTTTTTCTTCTTACCTTTGCACCCGCAAACGTGAACGACGCCAGTCGATTACCTTAGCAAGAAAGGAATTTAGTGAACACAATGGTGCCTTAGCTCAGTTGGTAGAGCATCGGACTGAAAATCCGTGTGTCCCCGGTTCGATTCCTGGAGGTACCACTCCTCCTTTCATTATGAAGCCCCTGACTTAGAGTTTTTCTAGCAGGGGCTTTTTCATTGTCTTTTTTTGCATATGTGGGATAAAAGTATTATCTTTGACATACGTCTAAGTTACTCACGTTCGAAAATGTTCAAATAAATTTGGCTTTTTACTCACTTATTCGTAACTTTGTCCCATCAAATCAAAACAATAATGGGAATCGTAATAGGAATAGACGTAGGTATCTCTACTACTAAGATTGTCGGGCTGCGTGACCAACAGGTCATTTCACCCATTCGCATCACGGCTGCTGACCCTGTGACTTCGCTCTATGGAGCTTTTGGCAAGTATCTTCACGACAATAACATCAGTCTCGGTGATGTCGAGCAAGTGATGGTTACTGGAGTGGGTTCATCCTATATCAATGAACCGGTTTATGGACTGCCTACGGGCAAGACCGACGAGTTCATAGCTGATGGCCTTGGTGCCCGTTTCGAGAGTGGGTTGACTAAGGCAATTGTAGTCTCCATGGGCACAGGTACCAGCTTTGTACAGTGCGATGGTGATAATATCCAGCATATTGGAGGTATCGGTATCGGAGGTGGAACCTTGCAGGGTTTGAGCCGTGTGATGCTGAACACCCGTGACCCGCAGCAGATTCAGAGTCTTGCCAATCAGGGCGATATTAGTCATATCAATCTTTCCATTGGCGACATCTCCAGTCGTCCTTTGCCCGGCCTTCCTATGGATGCCACTGCTTCCCTCTTCTCCAAGGCACAATATAATGCTCCCAAGGAAGATATTGCCCTTGGCATTATTACGATGGTGTTGCAGACTATAGGTTCAGCAGCTATCCTTGCTGCCCTGAACTCGGGCATCAAGGATTTTGTGCTGATAGGTAATCTAACCCTTTGGCCTCAATGCCAGAAGGTTTATCCCAATCTGGAGAAATTTTATGGGGTACGGTTCCACATACCCCAATACTCCGAGTTCTGTACGGCTATAGGTGCTGCTCTCTACTATTTCAAGGGATTCCAGCCTTGAGCTTTCAACTCAAATTCCTGGTCGTCGCGTGTCACGAGAATCTGGCCTAAACTCTCCTTAGTGATATGGCCAATCATCTTGACATCGTCGAGCTCCTGTATCTTCTCGTGGTCACCAATAGGTACCGTGAATAGTAGTTCGTAGTCCTCACCACCATTCAGGGCGCAGGTCGTCACGTTCATATTCAGCTCTTCTGCCATCACTGCCGTTTGGTAGTCGATGGGTATCTGCTTCTCAAAGATGCGACAGCCCACATGGCTTTGTTTGCAGATGTGCATCAACTCCGAAGACAAACCGTCGCTGATGTCCATCATGGCTGTTGGACGGATACCTGCTTCGCGCAGTTTCTGGATAATGTCGCCACGGGCCTCTGTCTTTAACTGACGTTGCAGCAAGTATTCCTTACCCGCAAAGTCGGGCTGGAAGTCTGGTGCAGGCTTTCCTTTCTTCTTGGCTTCGTCCACCATTTGGTAGAACACGCTTTTTTCCCTTTCCAGCAACTGCAGTCCCATATAGGCAGCTCCCAGGTCGCCGCTGACACAAATCAGGTCGGTCTCCTTGGCACCGTTGCGATACACGATGTCCTCTTTGGAGGCCTCGCCAATACAGGTGATGCTGATAGCCATGCCTGTATAGCTGCTGGTGGTGTCGCCCCCCACGATGTCCACGCCCCATTTGTCGCAAGCCATGCGCAGTCCGCTATAGAACATCTCCATATCTTCCACGCTGAATCGCTTGCTCAGGGCCATCGAGACCGTCATCTGTCTGGGTGTGCCGTTCATGGCAAAGATGTCGCTGATGTTCACCATCGCCGATTTGTAGCCCAGGTGTTGCAGGTCAATATAAGTCAGGTCAAAGTGTACTCCCTCCATCAGCATGTCTGTGGTGACGAGTACCTCCGACTCAGGATAGTGAAGTACGGCGCAGTCGTCTCCTACGCCGTACTTTGTTGAAACATTCTGAGGCTTGATGTCCTTTGTCAGTCGGTCTATCAAGCCGAATTCTCCTACTTTTTGGATTTCCATTCCTTTGTTGGATAATCTTGATTGGATTTGTCTTACTTGTTGTTTTCGATGCGCTCAGAACGGATAATCATCTCACGCATGATCTCGGTCATCAGTGGCTGAGCCTTGTTTGCAGCCTCCTGGACCTCCTCGTGGCTAACCTCTACAGGAACGTCGAAACCGCCCAGGTCAGTGATTACGCTGACACCGAAAGTGCGGATTCCGCAGTGGTGGGCTACAATCACCTCAGGAACGGTACTCATACCTACCGCGTCACCACCTAACAGGCGATACATCTTGTATTCTGCGGGAGTCTCGAAGGTTGGTCCCTGTACGCCCACATATACACCATAGGTTACGCGTATCTTTTTCTCTTTGGCAATAGCTGTGGCCTCCTTGATGAGTGACATGTCGTAAGTCTCGTGCATGTCCGGGAAACGAGGACCCGTTGGGAAGTTCTTTCCGCGCAGTGGGTGTTCTGGGAACATGTTGATATGGTCGGTGATAATCATCAGGTCGCCAATCTTGAAGGCGGGGTTCATACCACCGGCTGCGTTTGAAACGTAAAGCGTCTTAATGCCCAGCTCGTACATCACGCGTACTGGGAAGGTAACGTCCTTCATGGAATATCCCTCATAGTAGTGGAAACGGCCCTGCATAGCCAAGATGTCCACACCACCCAACTTACCGAAAATCAGTTTGCCGGAGTGGCCTTCTACTGTTGAAACGGGGAAATTGGGGATTTCCGTGTAGGGGAACTCGTACTTGTCAGTTATTTCTGAAGCTAATTGTCCGAGACCTGTTCCCAATACGATTGCCGTTTTTGGACTTGTTTTCATCCTTTCTTTTAACCAGGATGCTGTTTCTTGAATTTTTGCGTACATAGTCAGTAATGTAATTGTTAAAGGATTCTTGTTGTTCTTGTAAGAACTTGATAGTAATTGGTAACGAATAGATGCTGGTTTTAACCTCGTCACTGAGCCCTTCCAACCCCTCCAGTCGGGTGGCGTCCTTTTCAGTAGTAATGATGCACTTTGGCCCTTCCATAGCTGCAAAAGTCTCGTTAATCTGCTGGACGTCCTTCTTGTTGAAGTGATGATGGTCGTCAAAGGTCAGTGGCTGCAGGTGCCCGCATTGCGGTGAGAGATCGTACACCATCTGTTTAGGCGAAGCAATGCCTGTCAGCAGTAGTACGTTAAAGTCCTCGAGCTCCTCTGTTTTCAGGGTAGCTCCATCAAATATCGGTTCCAGTTCACCATATTCAATGGTGGTGAAGTATAGTCGCTGATACGGGTAGAGGTCCATCGCCTTGGCAATGACCCGATAATCTATCGGTCGCATCCCCTTCGGACATTTTGTCACAATCACGATGTCAGCCCTGTTCTTTCCCTCCTTGGGCTCCCTCAGCCTTCCGGCAGGCAACATCTCGTCGTAGATAATCAGTCTGTGATAGTCCACCAGCAAGATGTTGATGCCTGGCTTTACGTATCGATGTTGGAAGGCGTCGTCGAGTAGAATCACATCGGGATTCACTCCACATTCGCTCAGCATGTCTATTCCGTGACAGCGGTTCTTGTCGACAGCCACTGCCACCTCCTTGAACTTACGTTTCATCTGGTACGGCTCGTCACCGATAGTCCTTGCCGTACTGTTGGCATCTGCCAGGATAAACCCCTTGCTCTTGCGCTTATATCCTCGGCTGAGCACAGCCACGCGCATATCCTTCATCAATAATCTGATGAGGTATTCTACGTGGGGGGTCTTTCCTGATCCCCCTACGGTAATGTTACCTACTGAGATGACGGGCATGTCGAACGCACGACTTTTCAGGATGCCCATTTCGAACATCATGTTACGTGCTTTCACAATCAGCCCATACACCCAACTTAGGGGACGCAGACTTTTGTTGATCTTGATGAAATCGCCTTCCACCTTTTTTTATTTTAACTATTCACTATTCACTAATAACTATTTGATAGTTATAATGTAAGGCAACCTGGTCTGAATGGCGTTCCGCTGATCCAAACTCTTCAGGAATCGCAGAGGCTCATAGTATTCGCCCAGTGCTGCCTGCATCTCCTCGTCCAGATAGCTCTTCTTCGTCACACTGCTAAACAGGTTGTCCAGCCAGTCTTGTTTCTCAGGATAGCTGCTAGCGTGATATTCCTTCAGCTTAGCCAACTCGGCAGCTTTCTTCACGGCATCGTCCAGTGAACCGACGGCATCCACCAGCTTGATGGGCAGTGCGTCGTTACCCAGCCATACACGACCCTGAGCAATCTCCTCCACCTGGTCAACGCTTAACTTTCTGCCGTCAGCCACACGCTGGCGGAACAGCTTGTAGCCACGGTCGATATACTGCTCCAACAGGGCTGTCTCTTCTGCGTTAAATGGGCGTGACATCGCTCCGAAGGCTGAGTGCTTGTTCGTCTTCACCTCACTGAACTTCACGCCCAGCTTTTGTGTCAGCAACTGACTAACATCGGGGAACATACCGAAGATGCCGATAGAACCGGTCAGCGTGGTAGGCTCGGTGATGATGTAGTTGGCGTTACAGCTGATATAGTAGCCACCACTGGCAGCATAGCCACCCATCGAAACTACTACAGGCTTCTTGGCTTTCAGGTTGGTAACGGAACGCCATATCTGCTCAGAAGCATAGGCGGAACCACCAGGCGAGTTCACGCGCAGCACTACTGCCTTCACATCGTCGTCGTTCATCAGTTTCTCCAGGTCCCTGCAAACGGTCTGGGCTACAATGCTGTGTTTGTCGTCCACTATGCCCTCTGTCTTGGAGTCCACAATCTCTCCGTAGGCATAATAGACAGCCACCTGGTCGCCTTCTTTCTTTTTACCCTTCACGTTCAGCATCTCGCCGGTAGTCAACTGCTTGATATCTTCGTCCTGCTCAATTTTCAGCAGTTTCTTGATCTCGCCCTTCACCTCGTCGGTGTATAACAGCTTGTCCACCAGTTTCTTGTTCAGCAGTTCCTTCTGGTCGGCAAAGGTTACCATCTGGTCAGCATAGGCGTTCAGCGAGTCAACGCTTACCTTACGGCTCTTGGACACGTCGTTCAGCATCACCTTCCAGATGCCGTTCAGATAAGCCTCTGTCTGTTCGCGGTCGTAGTCGCTCATCTGGTCAGCTGTCATCATCTCCACGGCACTCTTGTATTTTCCTACTTTTACGGCCTGGAACTTCACGCCAAACTTGGCCAGCAGGTCCTTGATATAGTACGACTCTCCACCCAGTCCGTGCCAGTCCAACATTCCTTCAGGGTTCAGGAACACCTTGTCGGCCACACTACAGATATAATAGGTAGTCTGTGTGAAACTGTCGCCATAAGCCACAATCCATTTGCCGCTCTTCTTGAAGTCCAGCAGGGCCTCGCGGATGGCATGAGCCGAGGCCGGGGAGTCAGAACCGAAGGTGCCAGCCTCAATGTATATACCTTTAATGTTCTCGTCCTCCTTAGCCTTACGGATGGCAGTCAGGATGTCGTCCAGTCCCAGGTTGTCTGAAACCTGCCCTATGATCTCGGCAACGGGGTCGCTGGCAGCACGCTCTTCCATGATTCCCGAAAGCTTCAGCGTGTACACCGAGTTCTCCTCTACCTGAGTAGTGCTAGCATTCTTTGCTGCCATACCAACTAGAGAGATAACTCCCAGGATGCCTACCACTATCAGTACCAGGACGATACCTGTTACAGTGGCTAATACATACTTCAGAAATTGTTTCATTGTTCTTTTATTTTTAAAAATTAATCATTTCTCATCTCTCACCTATTATTATTATTTATAATGTGCAAAGATAAACATTTTTTCTTATACTTCATCTTTTATGAACATTTTTTAGCATTTTCCTCTCTCTTTCTGAAATTTATTGTTTATTGTTTATTATTTAATGTTTATTGTTTATTGTTTAATCTCTCTCTGCCAATCTGTCAGCCCCGTCCGTTTGGCACGGTTTTCGCTATCCCTGTGGCAGAAAGTTTAAGTTAAACATTAAAATATAAAAGGTATTATGAACATTAAACCATTAGGCGATCGTGTGCTGGTATTGCCAGCCCCCGCAGAAGAAAAGATCGGTGGTATCATCATTCCTGATACTGCTAAGGAAAAACCCCTTCATGGCACCATCAAGGCTGTTGGTCAGGGAACCAAGGACGAGGAGATGATCCTGAAGGCTGGCGACGAAGTGTTGTATGGCAAGTACAGTGGCACAGAACTCGAGTTCGAGGGTGAGAAGTATCTCATGATGCGTCAGAGTGACGTCCTCGCAGTCCTCGAAAAATAATCGCATTTGACGATTGGACAATTTCACGATTGGACAATTTCACGATTGGACAATTTCACGATTGGACAATTTCACGATTGGACAATTTCACGATTGGACAATTTAATAGTCAAATAGTAAATAGTCAAATAGTCAAATAGTATAGTCAAATAGTAAATAGTCAAATAGTAAAATATAACCATGGCAAAAGATATTAAATTCAATATTGACGCCCGCGATGCTATGAAGCAGGGCGTTGACCAGTTGGCAAACGCTGTAAAGGTTACACTCGGTCCAAAGGGTCGTAACGTAGTGATTGAGAAGAAGTTTGGTGCTCCCCAGATTACCAAGGACGGTGTTACCGTAGCCAAGGAAATCGAGTTGGAGGACAAGTTTGAGAACACGGGTGCCCAGCTCGTTAAGAGTGTGGCTTCCAAGACAGGTGACGATGCTGGTGACGGTACGACAACTGCTACCATCCTGACACAGGCCATTGTTACCGAGGGTCTGAAGAACGTTACCGCTGGTGCCAACCCCATGGACCTGAAGCGTGGTATCGACAAGGCTGTGAAGAGCGTTGTTGACTTCATCCAGAAGAATGCCGAGCGTGTTGACGACAACTACGACAAGATTGAGCAGGTGGCTACCGTTTCTGCCAACAACGACGAGGAGATTGGTAAGCTGCTGGCTGAGGCTTTCCGCAAGGTTAGCAAGGACGGTGTCATCACCATCGAGGAGAGCAAGAGCCGCGACACTCACATCGGTGTGGTTGAGGGTATGCAGTTCGATCGTGGCTACCTCAGTGGCTACTTCGTAACCGATTCTGAAAAGATGGAGTGTGTGATGGAGAATCCTTACATCCTCATCTACGATAAGAAGATTTCTAACATCAAGGACTTCCTGCCTATCCTGCAGCCCGCTGCCGAGAGTGGCCGTCCTCTGTTGGTTATTGCCGAGGATGTTGACTCTGAGGCTCTGACCACACTGGTTGTCAACCGCCTGCGTGGTGGTCTGAAGATCTGTGCTGTCAAGGCTCCTGGCTTTGGCGACCGTCGTAAGGCTATGCTCGAGGACATCGCTACCCTGACGGGTGGTGTCGTTGTCAGCGAGGAGAAGGGTCTGAAGCTGGAGCAGGCTACCCTCGAGATGCTGGGTACTTGCGACAAGGTTACTGTTTCTAAGGACAACACCACCATCGTGAATGGTGCTGGTGACAAGCAGGCCATCCAGGATCGTATCGCCCAGATCAAGAAGGAAATCGAGCTCACCACCTCTTCTTACGACAAGGAGAAGTTGCAGGAGCGTCTGGCCAAGTTGGCTGGTGGCGTAGCAGTACTCTATGTAGGTGCTAACAGCGAGGTAGAGATGAAGGAGAAGAAGGATCGCGTTGACGATGCTCTCTGCGCTACCCGTGCCGCTATTGAGGAAGGCGTTGTTGCCGGTGGTGGTACTACTTATATCCGTGCTCAGCAGGCTTTGGCTGACGTGAAGGGTGACAATGCCGACGAGCAGACTGGTATCAACATCATCTGCCGCGCTATCGAGGAGCCTCTGCGCCAGATTGTCAGCAATGCTGGCGAGGAGGGTGCCGTTGTCGTACAGAAGGTTCGCGAGGGCAAGGGTGACTTCGGTTACAATGCCCGTCTCGACAAGTATGAGGACCTCCGCGAGGCTGGTGTCATCGATCCTGCCAAGGTGGCTCGTGTAGCTCTGGAGAATGCCGCTTCTATCGCTGGCATGTTCCTCACCACCGAGTGCCTCATCTGCGACAAGCCCGAGAAGGAGCCCGCAATGCCTATGGGTGGTGCCCCAGGCATGGGAGGCATGATGTAAGATATTCTGATTCCGACCTAATGCGTGCCCCGTTGTCCTTGAAAAATAGGACAATGGGGCTTTTTTTATCATAATAAGTGCCGTTTGGTGTAATTTGTCCCCCAAAATGTGTGTTTTTTCCAAAAAAGTTTGGTAGTCAGCGAAATAATGTCTAGTTTTCAGCCAATTATCTTCGAAAAAAATCAAATGCCTTGAACTTATAAAGTTATAACTCCTGACACCTGACATTTATATTTCTGTATTTTTGTTAAGCAGAAGTTATAAGATTATAAATCTCTCTCTTTCTCTGCCTGGACTCTCCCAGACTATTTCCATTTGGAAAAACCTTAATGTCAGGTGTCAGGTGTCACCTCACACCGTGCCTGTCCCCTTGTGATGCGGTGTGAGGTCCTCAAGGACAGGTTTTTGATCCACCCTGAAGAATAAAGGCCTCGCTGGGAATTATCCTGGCGAGGTTTTATGTCTTCAAAAGTTAAATTTTTCGTATAGTACGAAAATTAATACTGAATAGTTTCCTTAATACGAATAATAGTATTATCTTTGCAGCAATTAATGATTATAAGTGAAATGAAGCATTTAGAAGAGTTAACTGAAACAGAATGGGATTTGATAGAAACCATTAGGAACTACAAGAAAAGCTTCCCTAATGGTGAACCAAGACTGAGGTATTACATCAACAGACTGTTTGCAGAACTTCTGGATGAACCACTCGATGATTAAGAAAATAAAAAAAGTAACGGAGGACATTAGTATGGCAACAATGACATTGAAAGAAACACAAGCAGGTACGATGAAAGCTACATTGGAGGACATCCTTCTTGCTGTCTCATGGGCTGATATCTCTAGAGAGTATTTTGGTAAATCAAATTCCTGGCTATACCACAAATTAGATGGTGTTGACGGGAATAAGAAACCTACTGAGTTCAGTGAAGAAGAAAAGTACATACTGAAGGGTGCGCTTGTTGACCTGTCTGAGCGCATACGCCGTGCTGCAGACCGGATATGACATGACACACGGGTCAACCCTCTGTGCGATAGCATAACTGAAGACCTCGCTGGGAATTTTCCTGGCGGGGTATTCTTTTTTTTCACTCTTTTCTAATTATGTAAAAATCCTCCGCCACCACGTCTAACAGTCTGATATACAGCGGAATGATGGCGGAGGATTTTGCTCCATCTCGTGTAACCAATGCTATTTCGCACCCGAACACTATTGTTTTAGGGAACATCCTAAACAGTTGTGAACCAGGACTTAAGCACCTATTAAGTCCGCTCTCTTTAATCTGTGACTTAAGTCCTAGCGTCTTACCACTAAAGTGGCAGAGTCTTGCGACTTAAGTCCTAGCATCTTGCGACTTAAGTGGCAGACACAATATATACGGCCTTACTACCGCTTAAGTCCAGCCTCTCAAACATGAACCTTCCCCCATCCGTCCTTACAGGTGCTTCCTTGATAAGTAATAGAACCCCAATAGCAGCCGCATTCAAATTCCTCCGCCATCATCTTTCTGAAAATCAAAAGGTTAAACCTCATGGCGGAGGAATTTTCATTTTTTTGCATCATGTGTCTTTACCCGTTTTTTCTTTGTTTTTTTGGTTGTTTCAAGAAAACTTTCTACCTTTGCAACAGTATGGCAAAGACTATCAAGAATATTGCGTTCGACCTGGGTGGCGTGGTGCTGGCACTGAGCTACGAGCAGGCGGTGAGGCGGTTCGAGGAAATCGGACTGCACGATGCACGCCAGCAACTGGATGCCTTCGAACAGCGCGGCATCTTTGGCGACCTGGAGGCTGGGCGCATCACCACGGAGGACTTCCGCAGGGAGCTGAGCAGGATGGTGGGCAGAGAACTGACTATGGACGAGTGCTTCTACGCCTGGCACGGCTATGTGGACCATGTGCCCCAGCGTAACTTGGAGGCGTTGCTGAGCCTGCGTAAGAGAGGCTATCAGGTATGTCTGCTGTCGAACACGAACCCCTTCATGATGCAATGGGCTGACAAGGACTTCGACGGACAGGGACACCCCATCAGTTACTACTTCGATGCCCTCTACCTGAGTTTCGAATGTAAGGTGATGAAACCCCGTCGCGAGATATTCGAGATGATGCTGCGAGGCCAGCAGGCAACACCCGAAGAGACCCTCTTCGTAGATGATGGTCCCCGTAATGTCGAGATGGCTGCCTCGATGGGCATGCACACCCTTTGCCCCCAGAACAATGAGGACTGGACGGAAGATTTGGAAAACAAAATAAAAACCTCGGTAGGATGATTCCCATCGAGGTTGATATCATTAATGAATTTAATCGATTTCATTAATGAATTTAATTGTTTTCATTAATGAACTGGAAAAAATGTTTTTTTAAAGGATACGTCCTGTCAGTGTGAACTTCAGCACGGGATAAACGGTCAGCTTGTCAATAAGCTTCGACCATTCACTGTCATTATCCTTAAACGTTTCATCTATGGAGCTCTCCTGGTCGTTCTGATAGAGCTTCATGTGACCCATAAACTGACAACCCAGTTCGAAACGGAAGCCAACACGATTCTTGGGAACCAGACGTCCGAAGCCTAAGCCTACATACGGGCGGACCGCATTAGCACGGAGGTCACCAGAGGCACGACCGTTGTCATCAAGATACAGCTGATACTTATCCAATTCAATACTGTTTCTGACTATCTCTTTTTCTATGGGACTCAGTCTTCCCCAATCCTCATATTGACCAGACAGATCGAAAAGTTCCTTTCCGCCGAACGACAATCCTGCAGCTATGAAGAACGAACTCTTATTGCCAAAGGGATAGACACTGGTCTTGAAATCGAACGTAGTACGGCTCATCGAACCCGTAATCTTGATCTTATTACTATATCCGTAACCTGCTGGGATACCTGAAACATTCGCATCTTCCTTTACCTTGATGCCAGGAAAGAAGTTAATACCAAGTCCGAACTCCAGATAATCGGTACAAGGGGCTGCAACACCAATACTGATACCCTCGGTGCCAACGCTGAGGTTAGCACCTAAGTGATTGAAAATGCCACGCTCATAATCTTGAGCAGAGGCCTGCGTGAAGCCTAAAAGGGCTACGGCACATACCAAAATACATTTTTTCATAGTTGTAATATTGTTAATAGAATAGATTAATAGCTTTTTAGCAAATCTGATTATCAGACTCTAGCATCATTATCTTCTTTTATCGTTTGCAAAGATACAACTTTTTTCTGAAAGAAGATGTTTTTTAGGATAAAGATTGTTTGAAATCTTTGTTTTTCTTGGTCATTTCAAGAAAACTTTCTATCTTTGCAACAGTATGGCAACTTAAACCTATAATAACAATGACACAAGATTCAACTTTTGACCGAAAACGTCATTTCTACGGAGCCATCCTGGGTCCGCTAATCGCTGCATTAATATGGTTCAGCCCCATCCAGGGACTGAATAGTGAACAACACCACCTGCTGGCTATCATGTCGCTTGTCGCCATCTGGTGGATTACGGAACCAGTAGCCATCCCCGTCACCTCGCTACTAGGCCCGACGCTCTGCGTGCTGGTGGGCATTGTTCCGATGAAGGAAGCCTTCGAGTCGTTTGGCAGTCCCATGATCTTCCTCTTCATGGGTGGTTTCCTCATTGCCAAGGGCATGATGGTAAACGGACTTGACAAACGCATAGCCTACGGCATCATGTCGATGAAGTGGGTAGGCGACTCGCCCCGTCGCATCTTCATCGCGTTGGGAGTAGCCTGTATGCTATGCTCCGGATGGATTAGCAACACAGCCACCGCAGCTATGATGTTTCCCATCGCGCTGGGCTTGCTGGAGGCTATCCGCGAGATGATGGCTGCCAACGGACGGAAGATAGACCTTTCGAACTACAAATACGCCACAGGACTGATGCTGATGACGGCCTATGCCTGCTCCATCGGTGGTGTGCTGACGCCCATCGGAACGCCTCCCAACATCATCATGCTGGGATTCCTGCAGGAGCTGGCTCCACAGGCCCCCGAGGTGTCGTTCTTCGACTGGATGGTATGGGGCTTCGTAGCTATGGTAGCCTACTTCGTGGTGGCCTACTTCGTGCTGTGGAAGATGTTCCCTGCCGATGTCGATCATATCGATGGCGCCCACGAGTTCATTCAGCGTCACGCCAAGGAGTTGGGCAAGTGGACACGTGCCCAGAAGAACACCCTCTTCGCCTTCTTGCTGGCCGTTGTCATCTGGGTAACCCCAGGCATACTGAGCATGATATATGGTGCCAATGCAGATATTGTGAAAGAGTTTAACAAATATCTCCCAGAAGAACTGGCTGCCATGATAGGCGGTCTGCTGCTCTTCTTCCTGCCCGTAGATTTCAAGACGGGCGAGGCCACCCTGAAATGGAAGGACGGTATGGAAGGCATAGAGTGGGGTACCCTGCTGCTCTTTGGCGGTGGACTGGCTATGGGTAGCATGATGTACACTACGGGCCTGTCCACATGGGTAGGCGAGGGCATTCGCGACGTGCTGGGAGGCAATCCCTCCGAGCTAGCCTTTGTCACCCTCTTCTGCATCACCGGCCTGTTCCTGTCCGAACTCACCTCGCACACGGCAGCTGTCAACCTCATAGCCCCGATAGCCATCGGTACGGCTGTCTCCTTAGGAATCAGTCCCGTCCCCGTAGCCGTCGGTCTGGCTCTGTCCACCTCGCTGGGCTTCATGATGCCGGTATCCACCCCGCCCAACGCCATTGTATATGCGTCAGGCTTTATACCCATCACGAAGATGATCAAGTCGGGCATCATCATCGACTTCTTCGGTATCTTCCTCATCACCATCCCCGTGGTGTTGCTGCTAGTGAAGTTCGTCGTGGGCATGTAAGAGACCTGCGAATCTGTCCATCTTCTATTGTGTAATAGGCTTCAACCATGTAAAGACCCATTTTTCGATAGTTTTGCAAGTGTTTTGGTCAGAAATTCGAAGTGCGTGGCGAAAAGAATATTCCAATAGATGAAAGAAGTGGTGCTTCCGCTCCCCAACAGAGAGGGCCTGAGTTTGTTCCCGTCATCTTTGATGATGAGGAACAGGAGGAACTGAACCCCGACGGATCTCGCGAAGTGATTGGTGACGGATGCGTTTACGACCTGATGGGACGTAAGGTGGCTACTCGTGAACAGGTGGAAGACGGGTCGTGGAAGCAACGGGTGGCAACGGGCATCTACATCATTAACGGTAAGAAAATCAGGAGGTAACGAATAATAGCGTGTGAGAAAAGGGTGAAATAGCATCAATTTGCAAGCCCAACTTATCAAATGCGAGTGTCTGATAAAAAATGCAGACACTCGCATTGATGTAGGTCAAAAACGGTATCGATTTTGCATATAAATACTTGTAGGGTGCTGGAAAACTTACTAATTTTGCACTCAGAAACAAGAAAGATACAAGATAATAGTTTTGACTTCATAAGAAAATAGATATTTTTTTGATTTGTTTTAGTAGATTAGTTTTTAAGTAGTTTGTTTTTGAAATCGATTGTCGTGAGACAGTCGATTTTTTGTTCTAGAACACAGATAGAGATGCTATTACGAACACGCGCTCGGCTTTGCCGCTTTTACAAAGGCGACAGCCGACTAAAAGAATTTCACGGATTAACACGAATTTATTTTGTGCTTTGCTGACAAATGATTAATTTTGTAGGCATGAAACGAAAACTAATCACTACATGGGCGCTTAGCGTCGTAATTTCCAGTATTTGTGCACAAACCAAGCGCATAGGCGACTATATTGAATCGATGTCGTATAATGCGGCCTCGGAGAGTGAGGTGCGTACACAACAGTATAGGCCTGAGGGTAGGGCTTTCGTGACGGAGAATGGCAAGAACCGGTTTACGAGAGCCTTGTATGGATCGCCTACCGACTGGCGTTTGGAGACAAGCGACAGGCCCGTGTTTGCTGTGGCAAAGAAGAATTACCACAGGAACATCCGGATGACGGTGGGTGGATTGGCACTGGACTCAACAGCATACTGTAAGGCAACTTACGAGAATGGCATGAGGAGCTATGAACTTCGCGATCAGCGTTGGGGAAATTCTACCTTATATATAATGGTGGTGGCTCTGCCCGACGAGGAGGGTGCCGTGTGGCATCTGCGAGGCGAAGGCTTCAGCCAGGGAATGGATGTGAAGGTGAAGGTGTGCGAGATAGCCCAGCCCAAGTTACAGCGGAATGGTGACATAGGTGCTGACAAACCTGGTGTGTTTGAGGCAAATGCAGAGGAAAAGGGACTGGTGGTTTCGCCAGCAACCTATACAGACGGGACTAGGAGAGAGGCTTATGTGGTAGTCAGGCTGAACGAAGTGGCAAGGGTAGGTGTCGAGGAGGCCAAGCAGCTGTTTGACAAGGCTGTCCGTCATTTCAAGATGTTGAGCAATCGCATCCAGTTTAACACGCCTGATCCCTATATCAATACGCTGGGTGGTGCCTTGGTATTGGCTGCTGATGGTGACTGGGACGGACTGACCTGGTTGCACGGATGTGTGGGATGGAGAATGCCGCTGGCAGGATGGCGTGCAGGCTATCTGGGTGATGTGCTGGGATGGCAGGAAAGGGCGCTGTCGCACTTCAATGCCTATGCCAACAGTCAGGTGACGGAGGTGTCGGCAGACTTGCCACATCCTACGCAGGATCCGAAACAGCAGATGGCTCGTTCGGAGAAGAAGTGGCACACGCAGATGTATTCGAATGGCTATATATGTAGGAATCCGAACAGGAACGACCAGATGCACCACTACGACATGAACCTGAACTACGTGGACGAGTTGCTGTGGCATTTCCAGTATGATGCGGACAAGGCTTATATGCGGAAAATGTGGCCTGTGCTGAAACGCCATCTGGAATGGGAAAAACGTAACTTCGACCCAGATGGGGATCATCTGTATGATGCGTATTGCTGTATCTGGGCAAGTGATGCCTTGTATTATAGTGGTGGTGCTGTAACCCACTCGTCGGCCTATAACTATCGAGGCAATAAACTGGCTGCCAGGATAGCCCAACTGATAGGAGAGGATGGGACTCCGTATGAGCAGGAGGCAGAGGCTATTCTGAAGGCGATGAACCAGCGACTGTGGCTGGAGCGGAAGGGACATTGGGCTGAATATCAGGACTTGATGGGTGAGAAGCGGGTACACGAGAGTGCTGCGGTATGGAGCATCTATACCCCGATAGATTGTGGGGCCTGCACACCGGGACAGGCATATCGGGCTACGCAATACATCGACAACGAAATACCGCATCTTCAAGCTCCTGAAGGCTTAAAGATTATCTCTACGTCAAACTGGCTCCCTTATTCGTGGAGTATCAACAATGTAGCAGCTGCAGAAGTGATGCATACGGCTTTGGCCTATTATGAGGCAGGAAGAAATGAGGAGGGATTCCGCCTGATGAAGGCAAATATCCTGGACCAGATGTACTACGGACAGTCGCCTGCCAACTTCGGACAGGTGAGCCACTATGATGCAGCGCGTGGCGAGTGTTACAGAGACTTCGGTGACTGTATCGGCATCTCGTCGAGAACGCTGTTGCAGGGACTTTTCGGCATTGTTCCACAGGCTCTCTACGGACAGTGCATCCTAAGACCAGGATTCCCACAGGATTGGGACAGCTGCAGCATTCACACACCCTATATTGACTACCAGTTTACGAGGAAAAACGGTACATTGCGCTTTGTGATAGACCAACGCTTTAAAGAGCCGCTACAGATGGTGCTGAGGCTGAACATGGGCGAAGGAAAGTATCGCGACATACAGGGTACGAAGGAGGCACACCAGGTGATAGAAGTGAAGGAACTGTATAAGCCCCAGCAGATAGACCAATACTTCAATGCGAAGGTGGCAGACATCTTTGAACAGGAATACCGTTCGCCGCGTCCACCCTATACCACCCTGCAGATGCCATTGCAGGGCATTGGCGAGTGGTGTCATCCGCACTATAAGCCCGACATCAACGACAGCGTGTTCCGTTCGATGATTCAAGACGGGCAGTTTACGGTGGCAGGCATTCCTTTCCGTACACCCAAGGTGGGCAGGAACATTGTCTATACCTCGTTGTGGGACAACTATCCGGACAGTATCACCATTCCGTTGCGTGGACAGGCTTCGAGGGCGTGGCTGCTGATGGCTGGCTCGACTAACCACATGCAGTGCCATATAGACAACGGACTGGTGATAGCGCAATATCGCGATGGAACAACAGACACCTTGCGGCTGGTGAATCCAGATAACTGGTGTCCTATCGAACAGGATTTCTTCATCGACGGCAAAGCGTTCCAGGCTCCTCAGCCCCGTCCTTACCGTGTGTCGTTTGGTACGGGCGTGGTGAGTCGTGACTTAGGACAGGCGTTAGGCATCAAGGGCGTTTACGGAAGGGAGATACCCGGAGGTGCCGGACAATTGCTCTGCCTGCCCCTTGATGGTAAGAAAAAATTGAAGGCACTGACCGTCAGAACATTCTCCAATGATGTCGTGATAGGACTGATGGGTATCACGCTGGAATAATTAATAATTCATAATGCATAATGCATAATTAAAAAATCGTACCTCTGACTGAAGTCGAAGGTACTTTCGCTCGACAAAACAAATAAATCAAGTTTTATTTGGTTTTGTTCTCGCTTATTCGTACCTTTGTGCTCGATTATGCAGAAACTAGTTGAACTATATAAACAATGGAAGGGGGCTGAGCCTCAGGATGTGGTGCGTCTCACTGCTGGAGGCAGCAATCGCGAGTATTATCGCATGACGGACAGTCAGGGCGTGAGTGTGGTAGGCTGCGTAGGTACCAGCCGTGATGAGAACCATGCCTTTGTCTATCTCGCCCGGCATTTCACTAAAAAAAAGTTGCCAGTGCCTGAGGTGCTTGCGGTCAGCGACGATGAATTGCGCTATATCCAAACCGACTTGGGCTCCATTTCGCTGTTCGATGCCATTCGTGGTGGTCGCGAGGCTGGTGGTCGTTATACGGTCAAAGAGGTTGATCTGCTTCGTCGTACCATTCGCGAATTGCCAAACATCCAGCTGAATGGTGCTGATGATCTGGACTTCATCAATTGCTATCCACAGCCAGAGTTTGACACCAACTCCGTACTGTTCGATCTCAACTACTTTAAATACTGTTTCCTGAAGGCAACGGAACTGGATTTCCATGAACTGAAACTGGAGGCTGATTTCCGCCTGTTGGCCCAGGACCTGACCTCAGAGAAGGACACGCAGGGGTTCCTCTATCGTGACTTCCAGGCACGTAATGTCATGCTGGACAGCAAAGGAAAGCCTTTCTTCATCGATTTCCAAGGAGGACGCCGAGGACCGTACTATTACGACCTGGCTTCTTTCCTGTGGCAGGCTTCAGCTAAGTACCCGTATAAGGTACGCAGAGAACTGGTGTATGAATACTACCATGCACTGAAACATTATACGGAGGTGCCATCGCCCCACCATTTTGTGGACAGACTGAGCCTCTTCGTGCTCTTCCGCCTGTTGCAGGTACTGGGTGCCTATGGTTTCCGCGGCTATTTCGAGCGCAAGCAGCACTTCATCGAGTCTATTCCTCCTGCCATCCGCAATCTGCGCGAGCTGTTGGACGAGCGTAACTTCCCCTATCCTTATCTGGTGGATGTGCTCTACAAGTTGACCAAGATGCCTCAGTTCCAGCAGATAGAAAGCACAGCGGTACGTGCTGATGGCTTTAAGACGACGAATCTGAACCCCTATAAGCCACACCCACAAGACGGACCGGCTACTTTCTCTAAGTATGATGCGCAGGGCCCGTTGGTGGTTCGTGTGTTCAGTTTCTCTTATACCAAAGGCATTCCTGAGGACGAGAGTGGCAATGGTGGTGGCTATGTGTTCGACTGCCGTTCAACGCATAATCCCGGTCGTTATGAGCCTTATAAGCAGTTGACTGGTCTGGATGAGCCTGTCATCCGATTCCTGGAAGATGATGGTGAAATCCTGACCTTCCTCGACTCCGTCTATAAACTGGCAGACAACCATGTGCGCCGTTACATCCAGCGTGGCTTCACCTCGCTCATGTTCTGCTTTGGTTGTACGGGTGGTCAGCACCGCTCCGTCTATTCTGCCCAACATCTGGCAGAGCATATCCATGAGAAATTTGGCATAGAGGTACGTATCTGCCATCGTGAACAGGGTATCAACCAAATACTGGAAGCAAAATGAGACAGGCAATGATACTGGCTGCTGGCCTTGGCACACGACTGAAACCGCTGACAGACACTATGCCCAAAGCGCTGGTGCCAGTGGGGGGCAAACCTCTGTTGGAATGGAACATCCGTAAGTTGCAGGCTCAGGGCTATGACCGTTTCGTCATCAACATCCACCACTTTGCACAGCAAATCCGCGACTATGTGGCGCAGCAGGACTATGCGCCGCTGGTGCATTTCAGCGACGAGAGCAGTCAACTGCTGGAGACGGGTGGGGGATTGAAGAAGGCACAAGACCTCTTTGCCGAGGAGTCACCCATCCTGATTCACAACGTGGACATCCTGGATAATGTGAACTATGACTGGTTTGCGCGTCAGCATCAGCCCGACGAGGATGCTGTGCTGCTGGTGAGCCAGCGCAAGACCAAGCGCTACCTGCTCTTCGACAATGCCATGCACCTCATGGGTTGGAAAAACATCGAGACGGGCGAAATCAAGTCGCCCTATGAGTATGTGCGTCGCACAGGTCTCTCGCAGCATGGCGAACCCCTGAATATGTTCGCTTTCTCAGGCATCCATAGCTTCTCGCCCCGTCTGTTCCCGCTGATGGATAGGTTCCCCGACCGTTTCAGCATCATCGACTTCTACCTCTCCGTCTGTCATCGTTCCCACATCGTAGGATTGGTCAAGCCCGACCTCCACGTATTGGATGTAGGCAAGCTCGACTCATTGGAACAAGCTGAAAATTATGTAAAACAACAATAATATATTTATGCAACAGAAGATTATCATCTTGGATTTCGGTTCGCAGACCACTCAGCTTATTGGCCGTCGTGTGCGCGAACTCGACACCTTCTGCGAGATTCTTCCGTACAACAAATTTCCCAAGGACGACCCCTCTGTCATTGGTGTCATTCTCAGCGGTTCGCCTTACAGTGTTCACGACCCGGAGGCTTTCAAGGTTGACTTGAGCCAGTTTGTGGGACGCCTGCCTGTGTTGGGCATTTGCTACGGAGCCCAGTTTATTTCGAATACCCTTGGCGGTAAGGTCGAGAAGGCAGACTCTCGTGAGTACGGACGTGCCCATCTGGAGACCATCAACCTGGACAATCCTCTTTTTAAGGGATTTGAAAAAGGTTCGCAGGTGTGGATGTCGCATGGTGACACCATCACGGCTATTCCCAGTGATTTTGAGGTTATTGGCAGCACGAAGGATGTCAAGAATGCCGCCTTCGCTTCCACCAAGCAGCCTGTATGGGCTGTGCAGTTCCATCCTGAAGTGTATCACACCTCACAAGGTACCCAGTTGCTGAAGAATTTCGTTGTTGACATCTGTGGCTCACGTCAGGACTGGAGCGCCGCTTCGTTTGTCGATACGACGGTGAAGGAATTGAAGGAGCAGTTAGGCAACGATCGTGTCATCTTGGGACTTTCCGGTGGTGTCGATTCCAGTGTCGCTGCCGTATTGCTGAACAAGGCTATTGGTCAGCGCCTGACCTGTATCTTCGTTGACCACGGAATGCTGCGCAAGAACGAGTTCCAGCAGGTGATGGACGACTACAAGGTATTGGGCCTCAATGTGATTGGTGTGGATGCCTCTGCCAAGTTCTTTGGCGATCTGGCAGGTGTTACCGATCCGGAACAGAAACGTAAGATCATTGGACGCGACTTCGTAGAGGTGTTCAATGCTGAGGCTCGTAAGATTACCGATGCCAAATGGCTGGCACAGGGCACTATCTATCCTGACCGTATTGAGTCGTTGAACATTACGGGTAAGGTTATCAAGAGCCACCACAACGTAGGTGGACTGCCTGAGGAGATGCACCTGCAGCTTTGCGAGCCTTTGAAGTGGCTGTTCAAGGACGAGGTGCGCCGTGTAGGTCGCCAGATGGGTATGCCCGAACATCTCATCACCCGTCATCCCTTCCCGGGTCCAGGGCTTGCAGTGCGTATTCTGGGCGATATCACTCCTGAGAGGGTACGCATCCTGCAAGAGGCCGACGATATCTACATCCGCGGACTCCGCGAATATGTTGATGCCGATGGTGAGACATTATATAATAAGGTATGGCAGGCTGGAGCTATCCTCTTAAGCACCGTTCGCTCAGTAGGTGTCATGGGCGATGAGCGTACCTATGAGCATCCCGTGGCTCTGCGTGCTGTCACCTCTACCGATGCCATGACGGCTGACTGGGCACATCTGCCCTACGATTTCCTGGCTAAGGTGTCTAATGAGATTATTAATAAGGTACGTGGCGTGAACCGCGTATGCTATGACATCTCGTCAAAGCCACCAGCAACCATTGAGTGGGAATGATAACAATAAAGCCTCGCCAATTGGCGGGGCTTATTTCATGACAGGAAGTCATCGTCTTATTTGATTTCTGACAGGGTTCTCTGGAACTGGTCCATCAGCCATTGTTTCTGCTCGGGAATGGTCATGTGCGAATTGTCGAGCAACAGGGCATCTTCAGCCTGACGCAAGGGAGAGACCTCACGATGGGAGTCGATGTAGTCGCGCTCCTGCACGTTCTTCAAAATGTCGTCGTAGTCAGCTTCCATACCCTTGCCTTTCAGCTCGTCGTAACGACGCTGGGCGCGTACCTCGGCAGAGGCTGTGACAAAAATTTTCAGCTCGGCATGAGGAAATACCACAGTGCCGATGTCACGACCATCCATAACGACACCGCCACCACGTCCCATCTCCTTCTGTTGGGCAACCATAGCCTCACGGACAAAGCCGAGTGTGGCAATAGGACTGACATGGCTGGAAACTTCCATGGTACGGATATCGCGCTCCACAAGTTCACCGTTGAGATAGGTGTCGGGACGACCTGCTTCGGGGTTGAATTGGAATGAGATATGAATCTCGCCCATACGGGCACGCAGACCAGCCTCGTCGATGCTGCCATCAGCAGCAAACAGTCCGTTGCGCAAGGCGAAAAGGGTGACGCAGCGATACATGGCACCCGTATCAACATAAACATAGCCCACCTCGCGGGCCAGGTCTTTGGCCATCGTGCTCTTTCCACACGAGGAATGGCCATCAATTGCAATTGTTATCTTCTTCATAGTGTATAAGTTGCGTTAATCAGTAATGACGAAGCGGATACATGGTACTTGGCATAGGCTACCTGCAGCTTGAAACGCTGTAGTTGCAGACCGCCACCCACGGAAAAACCAGCCCCATGATTGCTCTCGCTTTCTCCGTCAGACAGTTTCATCTCAGTGGAACGACGGAAATTATAGCCAGCACCTACCCAGATGGTTTCACCCAGCAAAAGGTCTGCACCAACGGCGAGATGCTTGTTGAACCCCTCGTCCCATCGGTTCAGACGGTTCAGGGTAGCATGTAGTCGCAAGGGGGCATTGACGAAACGTTTGCTGACGCCCAACTGTAGGTCTATGGGAATTCGCTCGAACTCATTGTCGTAGGCTTTGATCTGTCCACCCAGGTTCTTGGCAACAGCCGACACTGACCATCCGTTGTCTTCGTGAATATAGTTCAGTCCGATGTCGAAAGCAACGGCAGCAGAACTGTAACTGCCAATGGTGGACGAGATGAAGCGGGCGGTGATACCTCCGCTGATGTCGTTGTTAAGCATGTAGGCAAAAGAACCAGCTATCGCAATATCCTTGGCACTGAAAGTACCTGTCTGGATATTGTCGGCTGTGGTCTCTTTCATGCTTCCGTAGTCCATATACTGTGCACTGACACCCCAGGTAGCACGTTCCTTGATTCCTTTTATAAACGAGGCGGAGGCTGTCTTGGCTCCTTCCATGTAGGTCATGAAGTTGAGGTTGATGCTCTTGTCGCTGACCCCATTGATGAGGGCTGGGTTGTGGAAGATAAGCGTGGGGTCGTCGTCCGTCAAAGTTATGTTGTTTCCTCCCAACGCTGCCACATGGGCACTGACAGGAAGGCGCAGAAAACTATAGACTTCCTGGCTCTCCTGTGCCTGCATCATCGTGATGCACCACACCATGATTATGACAAAAAGCGTTCTTCTCATCTGAACAGTATAAATTTCTCAGCAAAGTTAACTAATAATTATGAATTATGAATTATAAATTATGAATTATTTCGTATCTTTGCACCATCAAAAACGGAATAATTCGCTTTTTATTGCGGAGAAATGGAACAAAAGAAGGCACCTAAAGCAGATATTGAGCAGCGTAGAACCACAGGATTCCTCCTGGGGCTTATCTTTGTGCTGGCCTTGTTCTATGTCGCTTTGGAGTGGAATTCCGCGACCAGTCAAGATGCCATCGACCCGCTGGACTTGAGCGAACTGATGCACGAAAGCGAACTGGTACCCATGTCGAATGAGGAGACTGTCAGCCAGTTGCAAGAGAAACAGCAGGTGGAGAAAGCGGAGCAGTTGCACATAGTCGATGATGAAGTGGAGCTGCAGGAGCCCGATGAGACCTTGGAAGGTGAGGGCAACGACGATGTGACCCTGTTGAATGAGTTGCAGAAAGAAGAGGACGACAAGGCACTGACTGCTTTGGATGTGGACCCTAACAACCCGTTGAACTTTCATGTGGTGGAAGACCTCCCGCAGTATCCCGGTGGTGCTGTCGAGTTTATGAAATGGCTCACCAAGACGCTACGCTATCCCCAGAAGGCTCGTGACCAAAAGAAGCAGGGCAAGGTGGTTGCCGTGTTCTATGTAGAGAAAGACGGCAGCATTACGGGTTTGAAAGTCACCCAGTCGCTCTCGCCGGAATGTGACCGTGAAGCCCTGCGCGTGTTAGCCATGATGCCCAACTGGAAACCTGGCATCCAGCACGACCAGCCTTGTCGTACCAAAGTGTGCATACCCATCGTATTTAAATTGTAAATTCATATATTATGTTGACATCAAATGAAATCCTGCAGAAGGTGAACCATTGTTTGGACAATCTGCATTATGATCGTAAGCCTGCATCGCTCTATGAACCGATTCAGTATGTGTTGTCCATTGGCGGCAAGCGAATCCGTCCAGTACTGATGTTACTGGGCTATAACCTGTGGAAGGAGCAGCCGGAGGATATCCTGATGCCTGCTGTGGGTCTGGAGACCTATCATAACTATACCTTGTTGCACGACGACCTGATGGATAATGCCGATGTGCGACGTGGTCATGAGACGGTACATCGTCGCTGGGATGCCAACAAGGCCATCCTTTCGGGCGACTCCATGCTGGTGCTGGCCTATCAGCGCATGCAACAGGTGCCAGCCGATAAGTTACCTGCTGTGCTTGACTTGTTTACGGTGACTGCCTTGGAAATAGGTGAGGGACAGGAGTACGACATGTCTTTCGAGACTCGTAATGACGTGACGGAAGACGAGTATATCGAGATGATTCGACTGAAGACCTCGGTGCTTTTGGCTTGTGCCATGAAGATTGGTGCCCTGTTGGCTGATGCACCTCAGGAGGATGCCGACCGTCTCTATCGTCTGGGCGAGCAGATTGGGCTGGCTTTCCAGTTACAGGACGATTTGCTGGATGTCTATGGCGACCCGAAGGTATTTGGCAAGGCTATTGGTGGCGACATTACCAGCAACAAGAAGACCTATATGCTGATTAATGCCTTCAACCGAGCTAATGCACAACAGCGTCAGGAACTGGAGCGCTGGATCAGTGCCAAGGAGTTCAATCGTCAGGAGAAGGTGGCTGCTGTTACCCGCCTGTACGATGAGATAGGCATCCGTCAGCTCTGTGAGGAGAAAATCAACTATTATTTTGAGTTAGCCAACCAGACGCTGGCTGAGGTGAATGTTCCTGAAGAGCGCAAGCAGCCAATTCGTGCTTACATGGACGAACTCCTCCATCGTGACAAGTAATCCACATTTCTCATTTCTCATTTGAAATACATCGACACCCATTGCCATCTGGATGGCGAAGAGTTTAAGGACGACCGTGAGGCTGTTGTGCAGCGGGCCCGTGAGGCTGGCTGTACAGGCATTTTCCTGCCAGCTATCGATGCCGCTTCGTGTCAGACCGTGCTGGACACCTGTGCCCAGTATCCTGATTTCTGCTATCCGATGTTGGGACTACATCCTGAGGAGGTCCGCTCCGACTGGCGTGAGCAATTATCAATTATCAATTATCAATTATCAATTAGCGAATGCGTCGCCATTGGCGAAATCGGTTTGGACTATTATTGGAGTCGTGAGTTTGAAAAGGAACAGTTGTTGGCCTTTGAAGAACAGGTACGTTGGTCGGTAGAAAAGCAGTTGCCTTTGATGATTCATTGCAGAAAAGCACAGAATGAGATGGTCTCTATATTAAAAAGGTACGCGAAGGAATTGCCTGGTGGCGTGTTCCATTGTTTTACGGGCAATGAACAGGAAGCTCTGCAACTGTTGGAGTTCGACCGTTTTGTGCTGGGCATAGGCGGAGTTTCCACCTTCAAGAAAAGTCATTTGCCGGAAGTGTTGCCAACCTGTGTGCCGTTGAACCGTTTGGTCCTTGAGACGGATGCCCCCTATATGGCTCCCGTCCCACTGCGTGGTCAGCGCAATGAGCCGTCTTATATCGTCCATGTCATTGGCAAGTTGGCAGAAGCTTACGGGGTCAGTGAACAAGAAATATGCAGGCAGACGAATGAAAATGTGAAAAAAGTTTTTGGGATTCAAATTTAATTTGTACCTTTGTGGCGCAAAAAAAGGAGAGGTGCTCGAGTGGTTGAAGAGGCACGCCTGGAAAGCGTGTAACCGGCAAAACCGGTTCGCAGGTTCGAATCCTGTTCTCTCCGCAGGATTCAAAGCTCCGAGGTAATTTTAAGAAAAAATCACTATTTTTGCCAGCGATTATATGAAGGAAAAGAGTACGAAGCATCGTTTCCCCTGCGACGAGATCATCGACCAGTTTTTGGTTGCGTTTTTGGGTGGATGTCTTCTGTGGCATTGGTGGCTGCTTCGATGATGGCGCCATATTTGTCGAGGCTGTAGTAGATATAGCAGAATACGGCATTTCCCACACAGAGCAATACGGAGTATGGCCATACGGCATGGGGCAGCAGGGCTGTCATGATGATGCTTCCTAATCCGAAAAGGATGATGAGGTAGCAGGAGATGGACATGGAGCGTTGCCCGTAGAATGTGGAATGTTGCGCTCCGATAGTCCACCAGTGGGCGTTTTCCTTGGTTATCGGCAATTGGCGGACCAGTCGGCTTACGCGGAGATAGGTGCGCAGGAAATCGGTGCTCATCCAGGTGACATGGGTAAGGAATATGCCGATGCCTATTCCTGTCAGGAAGCTGATGTCAAAGAATACGCCTGTCCATAGCGTCACGATGTTGACGACGAGGGCCGTCATGTCGCGGATGACCCTGAACCGGTTCAGGTATTCCGGGTTGAGCAATGATGTATGGCTCCACGACAACATGGTGCCGCCAATGTGGAAGTAGGTGACGGAGAGTGCCGTGGCGGCCGATGGCCAGCAGGTGCGCCAGCCAAAGTAAAGGTGTAGCAGGAAACCGATGCCAAAGGTGGTAAGGGTCAGTGCTGTCAGCAGGCGACTACGCTTGTAGATACGATAGTCGCGGTAGTAGAAGTTATTGTATGAAAGTGCCGCAGCCATCACTATGCAGGTGATGCCGGACAAAAGCAGGGTAAGATGATATAATTGCTGTTCCATGTGGGTAGCGTCATTCTATGACCTGTTTTCTTGCCTTTCTGATTTTGATGGAGATGCCTTCTACGAAAGTGAAGACGATATAGGTGAAGAGTCCGGCAACGATGCCGTCGGTGATGCTGCCGGTAACGGTCATCAGCAGGATGGTCAGGAAGGCTGGCAGGGTTTCTATGGGCTTGGTAAGGCTGATATGACGTACCGACCCGAAAAGGTAATAACCGGCCATGACCATGACGGGGGCAGTGGCTGCAGTCGGAATGGCCAGGAACAGTGGCGCAAGGAAAAGACTGGTCAGGAAGCACAGTGCAATGATGAGTGCAGAAAGTCCGGTGCGTCCGCCTTCGGCCACTCCCGTGGCGCTCTCTACGTAGGTCGTTACCGTGCTGCAACCCAGGCAGGCTCCCGCCACGGTGCCCAGTGCATCGCTGAGCATAATCATCTGAATGCGCGGAATACGCCCGTTTTTGCGGATAAGTCCTGCATTGGCCATCACGCCCACGATGGTGCCAAGACTGTCGAATACGTCAAAAAACAGCATGATGAGCACACACACCCAGAGGTCGGGAGATATTAGATACTCCCATGAGAATTGGCAGAAGAGTGGGGTGGGCGATGAAGGTGTTTCGAAAATGGTGTCTGGCAGTGTGGTGATGCCCAGCGGTATGCCGAGGATGGTAACGATGGCAATGCTGAGCAATAGTCCGCCTTTTATGCGCATGATGGTGAAAATGCCGGCTAGTACGAGACCTATGAGGAATAGGACGGAGGGCGTACTGGTCAGCGTGCTCATGTGATTGAAAATGGTACCGTCGGCCAGTATGCCGCTGTTCTTGAATCCGATCATGGCGATGAAGAATCCGATGCCCACGGCAATGGCGTGCTTCAGGGATGTGGGCACCATGTCGAAGATAATCTGTCGCATGTTGCTCAGGCAGAGCATCACAAACAGTACACCTTCAATGAGTACGGCAGTGAGTGCAAACTGCCAAGGGTATCCCAGTGATATGCAGAGCGTTTGCGTGAAGAACAGGTTGAGTGTCAGTCCGGGTGCCTGACCAAACGGGCGCTTGGCAAGGAAAGCCATAAGCAGTGTGCCGATGATGGTTGAGAGCGCAATGGCGGTAAACAGCGAGTCGATAGGGAACCCTTTTGCAGCCATGGGTGTGAACATCGAGGGGATGAGTGCCAGAATATATGACATGGTGATGAAGGTGGTGATTCCGGAAAGGATTTCCTCCTTCAGGTTGTGTCGTTTTGTTGAAAAACCTACCAGTGAAAAAAGCTTCTCTTTCATGCGTTTTATGATTATGTTGTGAGAATTTCGGACTACTAATTATGCGGTGGGGATGATAAAGTCAAACTTGGCACCACCTGTATAACTGGTGTCGAGCGTGAGTGTTCCACCGAGTCTTTCGGCAATCATGCGGGCAATGGTCAGACCGAGTCCTGTACCTTGTGTGAAACTGTCCAACTTGACAAAGCGTTCAAAAATCTCTTCTGCCTTGTCTTGGGGAATGCCTGGTCCGGAATCTGTTACCGAGAAGTGGAGATGGCGATCTTCCTCGTTGACAGTAAGGGATATATGGCCTTCCTTGGTGAATTTGGCAGCATTGTCAAGCAGTTTGACCAGTGCGGTGTGAATCAGGTTATAATGGGTTGTAACCATCTGCTCGTCTTGAAGGTTGCTGGAGCATTCCAGGGTCACTTTACTATCGACTATCGGGCGAATGGCATCTGCTGCCTGCATGGCAAGGGCAGAAAGCAGACATGGCTC
This sequence comes from uncultured Prevotellaceae bacterium, assembly GCA_902770635.1. GTDB lineage: Bacteria > Bacteroidota > Bacteroidia > Bacteroidales > Bacteroidaceae > Prevotella. The sequence continues at coordinate 37,099 of CACXTX010000017.1, forward strand.
TGGAGCAGGAAGCTCTGTCCGGCTCTCCATGTCGGAGATGAGGATGAGGTCGTCGAGCACGTTGGTCAGGAGTCGGGTGTTCTCTTGGATACGCTGGCAGAGGTCCACTCGCTCTGCTTCTGGGAGGTCAATACCAGGAATGGTGAGCACCTGGGTGAAACCATTGATAGAGTTCAGCGGTGTCCTGATTTCATGTGTCATACTCTGCATGAAACTGGTCTTGGCTCGCGAGGCGGCCTCGGCGTGGTCACGCTCTATCTCTAACTGCTTGTTCTGGGCCACTACCACGTTACGCTCACGCTGCAACTGAAAATTCTTGACTTCCAACGTGCGGTTCCACCGGCTGTTTAGCATCAGAAAGACAAGGATGGCTCCTATGCCCAATATCATCGCAATGCCGCCTGTGGTAAAACGGGAGCGTTGTTGTAACAACTCGTTCTGTGTCTGGAGCTCGTTCACGTCAAGCCATTTGCTCAGATTGCCTAAATCGTTGTGAAGGTCTGTCTGGGCTAATGAATCTTTGTATTCTTCTAACTCATGTCTGGCTTTCAGTGCCTCTTCATACCATTTTAATCCCTCTAATGCGTCGGCCCGTTCTTTAAGTGCTATCGTCATGTACTGAACGTTCTTCAGTTTTTGAGCCATTTCCTTGAGCTGATTACTCCTTTTGAATGCTTCCAGGAAATTGCCTTGAAGACGGGAAAGCTCACACCTTAGTTTGCAGATGTCGGACAGGTTATCGATATAGTTGCCGTCTATTTCTTCATAGTATTCTGCAGAATCGAGGGCCAGAGTTGCAGCCTGATAGTCTTTTACACCTATATGATATTCTGTCAGCCTGACTTGGTATTGTTCATGCCAGTTCGCATACACATCGGCTTTTTTCGCACCACGTTTCACAGGATATTTACTAATAATGGCATCCCACTCTGTCAAGACACTGTCGAGAGCCTCGTAATGGTTCTGGGCTGCCAAGGCCTGGCCAAGGTTACTGTATATCTTAACAAGTCCGCCTGTTTTCCCGTCAACGGGATATTTTGTGATAGCCAAGCGGAGGTATTTCTCTGCGTCTTCGTATTTGTTAAGATATAGATAGCCGGTGCCTAGCAGGCGGTGTGAGATGAAATCACCATAGTCGTTATTTCGGCGTTTTGAATCATCTTGCATTCTCTTAGCCTCTTCTGCAGCCTTGTCAAACCGGCTGTTCCAAATGTAGGTTTCAGCCTTGCTTTCCCATATCAGATAATAATATCTCCATTGCTGGTGCTCTTCGCAGAGAGCCATTGCTTCATCAGCGAGGTGTTCAAGTGAATCTGCTTGGTTGTTGGCATACAAGGTCAACACCTTCTGAAAAAGTGTGTAAGTCGAATCCGTCCAATTGATGGAGTCGTTTCCTGAGACTTGTTTGATTCTGCTGTTTTTGCAGGAGAAGATCAACAGCGCAATTGTTGCAAACAACAGGATGATGGAGTAATGGTGACTTTTTAACATAAATGGAGGTTTATGGCCGATCATATTTTCATTTTTATTATCGATTGCATTTTCGTTTCTTTTCGATGGCAAAATTACACTTAAATGCGGAAAGATGTTTCTCACAAACATGAGTTTATGTGTAAAATCACGATTTTTGGTGTGTAAAATCATGATTTTATACAGCGTTCTTGCCATTTTTATATAAATTTTGTAACTTTGCGGTGCGAAAACTAAGATAGGTATGACAGAGATGCAATTTTCTGCGATGGTGCTGATGTCACTGCTGGCAGTGACACTAATCGTGTTGTTGCCTCGTCGTGTCATGACTGAATCAGTACTAAACCGATCGCGATGGCTCATGGTGGGAGGTACTGCCCTGGTTGCCGTTCAGTTCTTGCTTCAATACACTTTTGGTTTCCGTCAGATGGGTGTCACACAGGCGGTGATGGTGAACCTCCTGTTCTTCGTTCCTTGTTCTTGCCTGTTTAGCTTGGCGATTCTCAACCTGCAACAAAAGGGGCATTTGCTGAGGCGTGATGTGTTGGTGGGGTTGGCTGGATGGGCAGTGACTGTAGCATCTCTTTCTATTGCCGCTTATCAATCGGGAGCTGTGTTGACAGACAGCCCGTGGATGCGTTGGGCAGAATATGCTGCTGCGCTTTTCTATTGTCTGATGCAGTTATATTATACCTGCCGGCTTATCCGAAGTAATCGCCAGTTGAAAAACATGCTGAACGATTATTACGAACATCATACGCACCACCTGTTGCACTGGATGAACCAGAGTATCGTCCTAATGGCGTTAATGGCTTTCGGTGTGCCATTCCTGATTTTCAGCTCAGGTCTGCCCTTGCTTGTCTATGCCTTTCTCATCTTTTTCTCCATATATTACATCGTATTCAGCTTTATCTGTTATTGTGTGGGTAACGATTCCTATCAGGTGGAGATGGCCCAACAGAATGCAAGTGACGAGGGACTGTCAGATACAACGACCAAGAACGACTCCGTTATTAGTGATTCGGAACGTCAGCGTGTGACTTTGGCCGTTGACCAATGGCTGGCCTCCGATGGGCATCTGCACAGCAACGTGACGGTGGCTATGGCTGCCACTGCCATGCATGTTCCTCAGCGACTTTTACGCGCCTGGTATCAGGCAGAGGGTTTCGAATCCTATAGTGACTGGTTGCAACACCTCCGTGTAGAGTATGCCAAACAGCTGTTGGCTCAGCATCCTGATTGGTCTATTGACATCATCGCAGCGCAGTCTGGCTTCAGTAGCCGTAATTATTTTCATCGCATCTTCTTGAAGCTCACAGGTCAGACTCCTGCTCAGTATGTTGCCCATATTAATAAATAGGTAGTAGGGAATAACAAGTTTTTTTGAAACGTTGTGCTTTTATTGCCGATTTATTATTACCTTTGCAGGCAAAATCAGTCAAGATGAGAAAAATACTTCTTTTGTTTTTCATGCTCAGTTTATTAGCTGTAGTTCCTGTCAGCGCCCAAGATAGCGTTGCGGCACGGCCCGATACGATGCAGGCAGACAGTCTGCAGGCTGACTCAGCGATGGCAGTGATTGACGCAGAATTGGGCAATATGGATGATGCTTCAGAGGCAGACGGTAGCTTGCACAAGCAGTTGAAGCGTAAGTTTATCGAAGGCTCTGCCGGCTTTATGTCGCTGGTGGCTTTGGCATTGGTGCTGGGCCTGGCCTTCTGTATCGAACGCATTATCTACCTCACGCTCTCTGAGGTTAAGACCAAGAAACTGATGCGTGACATCGACGAGCGTCTGGAGCATAACGATGTGGCTGGTGCCAAGGAGTTGTGTCGTAATACTCGTGGTCCTGTAGCCAGCATCTGCTACCAGGGATTGCTGCATATCAAGGAGCCCCTTGAGCAGATTGACCGCCAACTTACCAACTATGGAGCAGTGCAGATTAACAACATGGAAAAAGGATGTACCTGGATTCGCTTGTTTATCGCAGTGGCTCCCTCTTTGGGATTCCTCGGAACGGTCATAGGTATGGTGATGGCTTTCGACCGCATCCAGACGGCAGGTGACATCAGTCCTACGATTGTCGCTGCGGGTATGAAGGTCGCCTTGATTACCACAATCTTCGGTATTATTGTGGCTGTCATCCTCCAGTTCTTCTACAACTACATCCTCTCTAAGATAGAGCACCTCACCGCACAGATGGAAGAAGGCGCAATCGTATTCATGGATTCTGTTACTGCATACAAAATGAGAAAGGAGAATGAGTAATGGCTGATATGGGTAATTATCTCTTGGCAGAAGTGATGCTGTGGCTGATGTATATCGCTTTGGGTGTGGCTGTAGTAGCAACCATAGTCTCTGCTATCCGTTCCTTTTGGCTCAACAAGTAGCGGGCTGCGGGCTTCGCCCTAGTGAAAAGTGAATAGTGAAAAGTGAATAGTGCGCTCGACCTATGGTCGCTTTGACCTTGGTCAAAGAATAGTGAAAAGCGATGATATTTAAGCGTAGGCATAGGGACATTCCCGAACTCAATACAACATCAACCGCTGACATCTCGTTTATGTTGCTGGTGTTCTTCTTGGTTACCTCGTCGATGACTTCCGACAAGGGACTGGGTCGCAAGCTCCCGCCTGTTGACGAGCATCAGCAGGAGCAGCGTGACATCAGTCGTAGCAATGTGCTACAGGTAAGGATTGATGCTGACGATGTGCTTTATTGTGATGACAGGAAAGTGACGCTTCCTGAACTGCAACAGCAGGCGGAGTCGTTCTTGGCTTCGAGAATGACCGACCAGTATGTCATTGCTGTGGAGACTGACCGCCAGACCAGCTACAACGCTTATTTCGAGATGCAGAATGCCATTGTGGCAGCCTATCGTAAGTTGAACATCCGTCCGATGCGGATTAGAGAAGGAGTAAGAGATGAGTAGATTCCGTCACCAAAAACATCGCGAAGTGCCAGGGCTGAACTTGGCCTCTTTGCCCGATTTGATTTTCACTGTTCTCTTTTTCTTTATGATAGTCACCCACATGCGTGACGTCAATCCCAAGGTTAGTGTCGAGGTACCTCAGGGTACAGAGTTGTCTAAGACCGCCAATAAGGCCGGTCTGGTCTATATTTTCATTGGTAAGCCTGTTGATGCACAGGGTGAGGTGGTTAGCAACGAGACGCGCATCCAGCTTAACGACCGCTACGTCAGTGTAGAACAACTGCCCCAGGAGATAGCCCATGAGCGCAGTAAGATGTCAGAGTCCGACCGTCAGAACATGGTGGTGACTATCCGCGCTGACCGCGAAACGGAGATGGGGGTTATCAATGATGTGAAGCAAGCTCTACGCAAGGCAGGAGCACTGAATATCAACTATTCTGCGACGCAGAAGAAAATTAGTAATTAGAAATTAGTAATTATGATTACCTGATATAGTCTGCGAAGGCGTAGTCGTAGGCGTGACGCTCATCCTTGGGATGGGCTTCTTTTTTGTCTATTTTCCAATCGCTATAGTCTGGGAAGAAAGCATCCGCTTCCTTGGGTGTGTCATCCACTTCCGTCAGGCAAAGGCGGTCAGCTAAAGCCATAGCCTGCTCATACACGCGGGCACCTCCTATGATATAAACATCCTCGTCACCCTTACAACTCTTGAGGGCTGCCTCCAGAGTAGGGAAAACCTCGCAACCCGGCAACTCCTTGACAGTGGTGCTCAGCACGACATTTCTGCGATTGGGCAGTGCCCCCTTGGGCAACGAGAGATAGGTATTCCTACCCATGATGATGGTGTGGCCCGTTGTCAGCGCCTTGAATCTTTTCAAGTCGTTGGGCAACCAGTATATCAACTTGTTCTCGAATCCGATGGCTCTGTTCTTCGCCACCGCTGCAATAATACTAATCATACGCTCACCTCCGCTTTGATATGTGGCCAGGGGTCGTACCCCTCTAGTTCAAAGTCCTCGTACTGGAAATCGAAGATACTCTTCACGTCAGGATTAATCTTCATGGTAGGCAGGGCTCGCGGCTCGCGGGTCAGTTGCAGCCTAGCCTGCTCCAGATGGTTCAGGTAGAGGTGGGTATCGCCTGTGGTATGGATAAAGTCGCCCGCCTTCAATCCTGTCACCTGTGCCATCATCTGCAGCAATAGGGCATACGACGCAATGTTAAACGGAACACCCAGGAAGGTGTCTGCCGAGCGCTGATAAAGCTGCAATGACAGTCGTCCGTCGGCAACATAGAACTGGAAGATAGTATGGCAGGGAGGCAACGCCATCTTGTTGACCTCGGCCACATTCCATGCAGAGACAATCATACGGCGCGAGTCAGGGTTGTTCTTCAACTGGTCCACCACATATTGTATCTGGTCAATAACCCCGCCGTTGTAGTCGGGCCATGAACGCCACTGGTGACCATAGACGGGTCCCAGTTCACCATTCTCATCAGCCCACTCGTTCCAGATGCGGACACCATGTTCCTGCAGGTATTTTACATTCGTGTCGCCTTTGAGGAACCACAGTAATTCGTAGATGATAGACTTCAGGTGCAGCTTTTTGGTCGTCAGCAGTGGAAAACCGTCTTCCAGGTTATAACGGCTCTGTGTACCAAAGATGCTGATGGTACCGGTGCCTGTACGGTCACCTTTCTGCGTACCTTCCGTCAGGATACGGTTCAGTATGTCTAAGTATTGTTTCATATCTTTTTAAGTATAGGTTCGTATTCTGTGGGTATATGTGTTGTTTTTATTCTCCATTCCTTGGGGTACAGGTTGTTAGCCCGTGTCCCGATGTTCTTCATCTGTCCTAAGGGATGTCCGTCGAAGCTGACCTCTACGATGCCCCGTGGAGTGTCGGGTGAGAATGTCAATGTCTCACCCCGCAGGAACTTCATGGCATCTTGGTACGATAGATCGATGTTTGTTACAGCCTTGTCTTGACGAGCCGTAGTCTCGTCGGCAACGAGCCGTAATCTCGTGAGCGACGAGCCGTAATCTCGTGAGCGACGAGCAAACATCCCTTTTTTGTGCAGCACGCACATAAACAGCCCTTCGCCCCGACTGATGCCAGGAATGAAGCGATAGACGGGCTCGTGGAATCCCTCGAGCAATGACCCCGTAATGTTCCACTCGGTCTTTATCTCTACTTTCAGCACTTCCGCATCATACTCATTGAGTATCCAACGGATGTTCTCCTCGTTCTCCTTTGTATTAAAGGTACACGTGCTGTATATCAGGAATCCCCCCTCATTCAGACAGGCCCAGGCATCGGCAACAATCTCCCGTTGCAACTGCCAGCACTTCTCCACCTGCTGGGGACTCCACTCGCGGATGGTGGCTTCGTCCTTGCGGAACATTCCCTCGCCTGAGCAGGGCACGTCACACAGAATCAGATCGAACTTCATCTTCGCCTTGCGATAGTCGCGCGGATAACAGTTGGTGACGATGTGATTCTCATAGCCCCACTTCGTCACATTCTCCAGGAGGATGCTGGCCCGGTTGCGAATGGGCTCGTTGGAGTAGAGCACGCAATCTGCTGGAAGGGCTGAGCGGAGTAGGGTGGACTTCCCACCAGGAGCCGCACAGAGGTCCAGGGCAGCAAGCGGTCTGATGGATGAAGGCTGCTGGTTGGCGTATGCGTTATGCATTTGTCTCAACACCTCGTCAAGAAACATAGAGGCAGCCTCCTGCACATAGTAGCAACCCGCATGAAACAGAGGGTCCATAGTGAAATTGGGACGCTCCTTCAGGTAATAGCCCCCTCGGCACCAATCCACAGGCTCACCTCTCACCTCAAACCTCTCACCTCTAGCCTCTAACCCCTTTCTCGGGTTTAGTCGGATGCTGACAGGAGCAGGCTCTTCAAACGATTTTAGGTATCGCTCGAAGCGCTCCGCACCCATCAGTTGGCGCGTATATTCGGTGAATTGAAGTGGTAATTGTGCCATTCGCTTGCAAAATTAAAAAAAAAATTGCATCTTTGCAACTAATTTGGCAAGGATTCCGTCAAACCTCTTGCAATGCTGACCGCTTGTAACGTACATTTCACCAAAAGTGTGAAGGCACAGGCGGAGGAACAGCGTCCACTGAAGGGCTTTGAACGCATAGAGCTGTTAGGCTCGCTGGATGTGAAATATGAACAGGCCGACTCGTTCTCTGTGGTGGTGAAGGCTCCTCAGAAGGTGATTGATGATGTGCAGACCCGTGTGGAAGGCAATAAACTGGTGGTCAATATGAAGGGCAGTAACAAATTCCTGAATATGGGCATCTCTGATAGCGACGGAGTGACGGTCTATGTAACCTCTCCCGATTTCCTCGGCATCGAGTTGAAAGGCTCTGGCGATTTTGAGTGCAAGAAGCTGTTGGATACCGACTGTCTCGATATTGTGTTGAGAGGCTCTGGCGACATTGAATTTGCCGACATTATCAGCGACCAGGTCAATGTGTCGCTGGTAGGCTCGGGCGATGTAGAGGTAAAGCATGTGAAGACCCTGCGCTCTTTAGTGGACTTGGTAGGCTCCGGCGACATCAAGATGCGCTTTGACGATAGTGGTGAAGTGGAGTCACGCTTGACGGGTTCTGGCGACATCACGCTGTCCGGTGCTGTCAAGCGCTATAATTCCTACGTTCGTGGTTCTGGCGATATGCACACTGAAAAGCTGGACATTGGCGAGGGCACCCACATCGTCAACAAGTGAAAACAAAACAAACAAACATAAATGATAGAATTGAGTATGAAGAAGGTATTATTTACATTGACATTGCTGCTTACGCTCAGTATGGGCTTGCAGGCAGCAGGACAGAAGCACCGACATACACCCCGTAAAGAACAGGTAGATTCGACCAATCAGGGTGGTATCGAGGTCTTTTCGGATACTACAAGTGCGGATACTGCCACTGTGACGAGAAAGGTCACCGTTACCACCCGTACATCACCATGGAGCACGACATCTACGACGTATGATGTTGATGGTGATGACCTGGAAAGCATCGTTGGCAGTCTCTTCAGTCAGATGGATGGTAAGGATTTCGCAGGTATGTTGTTTGTGCTGGGCGTGCTTTTCATCCTCTTTGTCCTGGCTCCTGTGCTCATCATTATTGCCCTGTTCTATTTCATTAACAAGAACCGCAAGGAGAAGATGCGTCTGGCACAGATGGCCATGCAGCAAGGACAGCCTATTCCCGACCAGTTGCTAAACGAGCAATCAACGGATATCAATGATGAATATCAGAAGGGCTTGCGCCAGTGCTTTGTAGGTGTGGGACTGATGATTTTCCTCGGGTTGACCGCTGGTGAAGTTGGCTTTGGCATCGGTGCACTGGTGTTCTGCATCGGACTCGGAAAGATTGTCGCTGGCAAGATGGCGGAAAAGAAAAGTAGAGATATCAACTAATAAGAATACGACTATGACAAAGAAATTAGAACGTTCAAACGACCGCGTAATAGCCGGTGTATGTTCCGGTATCGCCGAATACCTGGACTTTGACCCTGTGGCTGTCCGCCTGGGCTATGCCTTCCTGACGCTGGCAACCTGTTTCTCAGGACTCCTCTTCTACATCGTAGCTTGGATAGTAATGCCTGAGAAGAACGCGATTAGCAACTTGTAATCGTCTATCGTCAAAATGTCAAAGACAACTGATATCTCTCTTGTTGCGCAGGTGGCTGTATTCGGCAATAAACGGGCTTTCGACGAGCTCGTACGCCGTTACCAGTCACCTGTGCGCCGGTTCTTCCTGAGCCAGACGCTGGGAGATAGTCAGCTGAGCGACGATTTGGCACAGGACACCTTCATCAAGGCTTACACTAATATCCGCTCTTTTCGCGGCCTGGCCTCGTTCCAGACATGGCTGATGCGCATTGCCTACAACGTGTTCTACGACAACTGCAGGAAAATGAGAAATGATAAATTAGAAATGAGAAATGTAAATGATAAAATGAAAAATGATCATTCCTCATTTCTCACTTCTCATTCCTCATTTAAAATGGATCTCTATGCTGCATTGGCTCTGCTGAAGCCTGATGAACGGACGTGTATCACCCTGCAGCTTATCGACGGCTATGACATAGCAGGCATTGCCAAGATAACTGGACTCAAGGAAGGCACGGTGAAGTCACACCTGTCTCGGGGCAAAGAAAAATTAGCAACTTATTTAAGACAGAATGGATATGATAGATAAAGACGAACAGCTGCTCCGGCAGTTTTTCAGCGAGGCGGCTCATCAGCAGGTTGAGGACGATGGCTTCACCCGTCGCGTGATGCAGCGTCTTGAGACTGAAAGAAAACTTCAGGCATCCGGCATTTGGCTTCACACGATTACCCGTCTGTGGACGGTGTTCTGTGTCTCCGCCTTCGTGATATTGTTTGTGGTATTTCGTGGTTGGGAGCTGTTGGCTGTCCACCTGGAAGTCATGCTTCGTACAATGGCTGCACAATCATTCAGCATCAACCTGATGATGTTGTTTAGCGTGGTCTTCGGCCTGTTGTTTGTGGGTACTGGTGAGATTATTTCTTCGGAAACAACCCGTAAGTAGTGCGTAACACACGGAACTCCGTGCGACGGTTCAGCTGGTTACACTGTTCCTGTTGCTCTTCGTTCAGCGTCTTGACGTATTCCTCCGTCAGGACGTCGTTTTCTTTCAGAAAGGGATAGCGCTCTGCCACCTTCTTACGAATCACTTTCGGTTGCTCCTTGCCATAGCCCACGGGGGTCAGCCGGTCGTTCTTGATACCATGTTCCGTCAGGTATCTTACCACCGACTCCGCCCTTCGCTGGCTCAGTCGCTTGTTGTATTCCGACGAACCCTTGTAGTCCGTATGGGCCGACAGCTCTATCGTCACGTTGGGATTCTCGTTCAGCAGCGTCACCAGTTGGTCCAGCGCAGCCGTTGACTCCGGTCGCAGCGTAGCCTTGTCGAAGTCATAGAAGATATTGTCTATCAGCACCGGTGCCGTGATGGATGCCAACGGGAATTGCAGCACATATTCCTCCGACTTCTTTACCGGCTCCACCTTGATGTGTTCCTGGTGGTTCAGGAAACCCGCGCATGTACCCAGCAGCACGTAGTCCACCCCAGCCTTAATCTCCTGGGTGAACGACCCGTCGCCTTTCACGCTCAGCTTCAGGTTGGTACCGTCGTTGCCCACCATGTACACCAGCGCCTGTGGCAACTCGTAGCCGTCCTGCTCGTACACCCAGCCCTTCACCATTTGGATAATCTCCGGATTGTAGAACGAGTAGATATGGTCCCAGCCCTTTCCGTCGCCTCGGTTGCTCGAGAAGAATCCCTGGTTCTTCATGCCCTCGAACGTCATTCCGAAGTCGTCACCCTGCGAGTTCAATGGGAACCCCGGATGCTTGATTTCATTGCTCGCCCTGCGAGCAATGTATATGTCCAGTCCTCCCATTCCCTCATGTCCATTGCTGGAGAAGTAGAGGTCACCATTCGGTCGGAAAGTGGGAAACAGCTCGTCGCCCGGCGTGTTGATGGGTGCTCCCAGGTTCTCTATGGCACCAGTGCCGCTGGTGGTCAGCTGTACGCGCCAGATGTCGTAGCCACCCAATCCCCCCGGCATGTTGCTCACAAAGTAGAGCCATTGTCCGTCGGGCGACACGGCAGGGTGTGCAAAGGCCGACAGCGTGTCGCGTGTCAGTTGCAGTTCGGTGCTCTTGCTCCATGCCGCGTCCGACCGCTGGCTGGTTACTATCATGGCATAGCGCGGATAGTTAGGGTCGGTCTTACATTGCGTCAGGTACATCGTCCTTCCGTCGGGCGACAGACAACAAGCCCCCTCGTCGTAGTCCGAGTTCAGTTCAGTGTCTATCACCTCCGGGCGTTGCCATTTTCCCTTGTCGTCTTTCTGCGAGTAGAAGATGTCGCCATTCTTCGTTCCCGTGATGCCACTCAGCTCGTCACCCTTCGCCTGGTTGCGTGTCGAGGTGAAGTACAGCCGGTCGCTGTCCTCGCCACCCAGTACGGGCGAGTAGTCTGCCCTGCGTGAATTAAAGAAATTCTCGCGCTTGATGGTATAGTCGCTGCCCTCCTTCTTCCATTGTGGGGCTTGTCGGGCCGAGCGGAGGCCTGTGTTGATGAGTTGTAGCTTGGCGGGAGACAGCTGATAGACGGGGGCAGAGTCTAGTGCCGTCATGAACCACCGCTCCGCCTCCTTGTACTGTCCGTTCTTCATCAGTTGCTGAGCCAGATACAGGTAGGTCATCGAGTCTGTCTGCTTATATCGAACGGCATTGTTATAGGCCGCTATGGCCTTCTGCGTATAGTTGATGCGTCGGTAGCACTCCGCCATTTTCAGCGCCCGCTGTCCTCTCAGCTTTCGTTCCTTGGCAGGTGTCTGCGAGTAAGCCCTCCTATACTGTCCGGCCGCGTCGAAGTATTCGCCCAATGCGTAGAATCTGTCGCCCTTCTTCATAGCCGCCTCGGCTCCACATCCCATGAGGAATATGGAGACCACACATACTATTATCAGGTGCAATATCTTTCGCATACGTATATAATAACGAACAGGCAAGCCGTTTATTGCCTGCCTGTTCCGCTATTATTCCGCTTGGTCCTGTCCTGTCCCGTCGCCTGGATTGACAGGAATGTTACCTCCCGACACGGTGATGGTGATGCTATATCCGATGTCCGGATTGTCTGTTGACGTAATGCTGATGGTTGTCTGGCCGTTATCCAACAGGCTTAACAGGCCGTTCTCGTCCACAGTGGCTACTTGCGTGTTGCTCGAAGCCCATGTGACACCCTTCTCCGTCGTGTACGTCGGTGTGAAGACGGGCTCTAGCTTGTAGGTGTTGCCGGCAATGAGCGGCTGCGTGATGTCTATACCTCCAAAAGTCAGGTTGGTGGGGTGTACCACCACCAAGACGGGGGTAAAGGCACTGGTGAATCCGGTGTCGTCGTTGCTGTAGTGCAGTGCAAAGGCATAGTCGCCGTTATGCTCGAACCCTGCGCTTGGCGTCACTTCCAGTGTCAGCACACCACTGGTGGCATCACCTGTTATCGTGTTGATGGTGAGCGACGGCGTCTCGCTGAGCGACTTGCTCTCAAAGGTGAATGCCTTGCTGTTGTTTACCAGTTCCGGTATCATCTTCTTGGGTTCAACACGGTAGCGTAACGTCATCGGGCTGGTCCCGTCCACACGGATGCAACCGTTGCTGTGTTCCGGGACAAATACCATCGACTGCACTCTCTCAATATCATCATTCTTGTTGCAGGCTGTTACCAGCAACAGCAGTGACATGATGGCGAAAAGAATAATCTTGTTCATAATACGCATTTTTATCTGATTACGATTTTCTTGTTGTTCTGAATGTAAACACCTTTCTTCGTGGGACGACCGTTGAGCTTACGTCCGCTCATGTCATACCAGTCGCCCTCGTCGGCATCACGCTCAACACCGTTGATATTCGTGATCTCGCCCGTGTTCACCAGTTGGATAACAGAGCTGTACGACGGACTGGAAGCTGCCTGGTGCAAGTAGAGCACAGCCTTTCCGGCAGGTACCTTCACGTCTTCGCCCTCCTCCTGGATGCTGTAGAACTCGTTGTTCTTCATGAAGTAATAACCAGTGCCGAAGTGTGTCGCTACAATGACGGGCACCAGACAGTTCTGAGAACCATAGTCCTTATAGTCATCAGTACTGATGGTGGTTCCACTGGTCATTCGTCGTCCACAGGCCACGAGGTCGTAAGGAGTCTCATTACCCTCACTGCCGATCAGTACGCCGTTGTTGTGCTTGATGATACGCTGTCCGCCCACCGTCAGGTCGTTGTCTGACAGCTCTACGATGGTTACTGTGGCGTTGTCCCGTTCACGAGCAATATAAACCGATACTCCATCTGGAACATATACATCCACACCACTTGAGAAAGTCCAGTAGCGGTTCTTTGCCGTCACCGTAGTCTTTATCTTACCAGCCTTGAAACTTTCTGATAGGCTAGGCATCAGTGCATAGTCATCAAGCAGGGCTAGGGTAGTGTGTATGGTAGCTGTTGCTGGAATAGCATCCTCAGCTATCTCCAGAGGCTCCTCCGTGTCTGGCAAATAAACATCTGTCAGGTTCGGCACGTTGGCAAAGGCATTCGCAGAAATACCTACTACAGTATAGGTCTTTCCGTTCGAGGTGAAAGTAGCAGGAACAGTTACACTTGTTACTTGTTCCAGTTCAGTCTCAGTTCCTTCGCAGCCTGAAACCTTCACCTCGTCGCTACCTTCTTCCGTTGGAGTGTATGTGACAGTTTTCTCGTCCGGATGCTCAGGATCGTCATCTCCGTGAATCTCCTCACGGGTGATGGTGAACGACTTGATTACCGTACCCTTATAGTTGTTCTGTCCGGTAACCACTACCTGGTAGGTGCCCTCATCCGTACCACCGTCGTTGGTCACGGTATAGTCGTCCGCAGTCATGATGGTGCCGTCCGCAACGGTCACTTCCGGCTTCTGTACCTTCTCGTTGTAGATAAAGGAAGTCTTGTCGAGTGTTACCATTGCGTCAGTCAGAGCCTTCGGCAGGATGGTGAAGGTCTTCACCTGTTCACCGGTATAGTCGCCTACGCCCTTCACCGTAACCAGAGCCGTTCCGGCATTGGTGTTCTTGCTGTATGTCAGGGTATAGTCGGTTCCTTCGCTCAGCGTCCTGTCGTCCATCGCCACCGTCACTGCAGGCTTGTGTGCTGTGCCGTCGAAGGTATATTCGCTGGTCTCCAGGGTCACCACAAAGGTGTTTGCACCACTGCTTACAATGATGAACGACTGTGTGGCCTCATCGGTGTAGTTGCCGATACCCTTCACGGTCACCTCATAGGTTCCAGCCTCCTTACCACCCTCGTTGGTCAGCGTGTAGTCCGTATCCTCGGTCAGAATCACCTTACCGTCCTTTACGGTTACGCTAGGCTTCTGTACCGTGCCGTTGTAGTTGAATACCGTCGGTGTCAGCGTCATCATACTGCTGGTTAGAGGCTTCGGCATGATGACAAACGTGGTTTCTGCCGAGCCCGTGAAGTTGTCCTTACCGGTCACCGTCACGGTTACTGTGCCTACGTTGATGTTAGGCGATACGCTGGTGGTATAGCCGGTGGTAGGAACTACCAGTGTGCCGACGGTTACTTCGCGTACGCCTGGGTTCTTGGGCTTTCCGTCGTAGATGTTGCTGGCCATCTCGTAAAGCACGATATTGGCGTCGTTCAGGCTGAGCGGCGTGATGCTGAACTGCTTGGTAACCGTTCCTGTATAGTTGCTCTTACCTGTGATGATAACATTGTAGGAGCCGATGTTCACGCCACCTTCGTTGGTGATATAATAGTCGTTAGATGTCAGGAAGTCATGGTCACTGACTGTCACACCCGGTCGCTGCTGTACACCGTTGTAGATAAACGAACTGGCGCTCAGCGTTACCATGTCGCCGGTCAGCGTCTTGGGCGTGATGAAGAAGGTCTTGTTGACGGTACCCTCGTAGTTGCCCTTACCCCTGACGGTGACCGTAGCCATACCTACGTTGATGTTGTCTATGTACATGACCGTGTAGTCGGTGCCCTCGTTCAGGGTCACATCGCCCTTCTTCACCGTGACGGCAGGCTTCTGCTCGCCACCGGTATATACCACGCTTTCCGTGCTGAGTGTTACCACAAAGCTGCCGGCTTCCTGGGCAATGATGTTATACGTCTGCGAAGCCGTACCCGTATAGTTACCCTTTCCGGTGACCGTCACGTCATACTGGCCTACGTAGATACCGCCATTGTTCGACAGGGTATAGTCCGTGTCCAGCGTCAGCGTTGTCTCACCTTGTTTCACGGTAACCTCCGGCTTCTTCAGCTCACCCGTGTAGATGTATTCCGTGTTGCTGAGCAGAATCATGTCGCTCGTGATTTCCTTCTGAGCAATCGTGAAGTTAACGGTCTTGGTGCCCGTGAAGTTGCCCTTACCAGTAATGGTGATGCTTGCCGGACCTGCGACAATGTTGGTACCGTAGCTTACATCATAGCCTGTCGTAGGAACGACGTAGTTGTTGACAAGTACCTCGCGCACGCTGGGGTTCTTGGCCGTTCCGTCATAGACATAGCTCGGCAACTCGTACAGGTTGACGTCGGCCTCGGCAATGCTGAGCGGCGTAATCGTGTATTTTGTCTGGGCGACATTGGTAATGGTGCCTTTATAGTTGCCCTGTCCGATGACGGTGACATAGTACGTACCCTGATTCACATTACCGCTGTTGATGACCGTGTAATCGTTGGCTTTCATAATAGTTCCGTCGGTCACGGTAACGTCAGGCCGCTGCAGGCTACCGTTGAAGGTGAAGGTGCCTGGCGACACTGATATCATCTCGGCAGCAAGCGGCTTGGGCGTGATGTTGAAGTTCTTGGTCACCGTACCCGCATAGCTGCCCATACCCGTCACAATGACGGTAGCGATACCGGCATCCTTGTTGTTCAGGTAGCTCACCGTATAGTTTTCGTCCTTTACCAGTACCGTACCCGGAGCTGTGGTGTTGTCGGTAACCGTAATGACAGGCTCCTTGGCCGTTCCGTCATATTCGGTGTCCGCAATGTCGCTGACAACAAATGCCGCTGCGTTCTGGGTTATGATGTAGAAAGGCTTCGAGGCACGTCCGCTATAGTTGCCCTTACCGTCTATATAGGCATAATATACGCCAACGTTGGTACCACCCTCGTTGGTCAGTGTATAGTCTGTACCCGACGTCATTGTGTTCTCACCGTCCTTTGCCGTCACCGTTGGTTTCTGCACCGTTCCATCATAGACGAAATTCTCCTTGTCGAATCTGATCATGTCGCTGGTGACAGACTTTGGAGTGATGACGAACGTCTTATCTACAGAGCCCGTAAAGTTACCAGAACCAGTCACGGTCACCGTTGCCGTATTGCTTGCATTCACATTATTACTATAGGCAGTGGTGAAGGTCGGCACAACCATCGTGTCGCCCACCTTGACCAGCAGAACATTCGGCTGCTTTGCCGTCCTGTCATAGACAAAGGTCGACTGGTCGAGAATAACGCTGGTATTCGTGGCGTTCAGCGTGTAGGGATTGATGGTATAGCTCTGGCTGCCCGAACCCGAGTAGTTACCCGTTGCTGTTGCCGTCACCGTCACGGTGTAGTTGCCCGCATTGATGTTTCCGTCATTGCTGATGGTATAGTCGCTGGCGCTGATGATCGAGGGACTTCCGTCACTCACGGTAACCGCCGGCTTCTGTACACCGCCATTGTAGGTAAACGGAGCACCTGTCAGCGTCACCATTGCATCCGTCATTGGCTTCTTGCCGATGGTGAATGTCTTCGTCTGTGTGAAGTCGTAGTTTCCAATACCCGTTACGGTAATGGTAGCTATTCCTGCGTTGATGTTGGCGCTATAGGCCACCGTATAGTCGGTATTCAACGTCAATGGGTCGTCGCCTTTCTTCACCGTAACCACCGGCTTGTGCTCAGCACCATTGTAGGTATAGGTGGCCTCTGGCAGTGTGATGGTCACGCCCGAAGCTCCTACAATGGTATAAGTCTTTTTTACCGAACCCTTGAAGTTACCTTGTCCTGTAATCGTGGCTACCTTTTCACCAGGAGTGGTATGGTCTGGGCTATAGGTAATGGTATAATCCGTACCAGATGTCAGTGTCTGAAGAGCTGCGGGCAAAGAGGTATCCACTACCGTTGCCGTTGGTTCTTTCGCCGTACCGTCGTAGGTATAACTCGTTGTGTTCAGTGTCACCATATCGTCAGCCAGTGGCTTGGGTAAGATAGTGAAAGTGGTAGATGCAGTTGATGTACCAAAGTTGGCTCCTGAGATGGTAACTGTTGGGGCCGTTGTACTTGCATCCTTATTATTACTGTAACTGAAAGTATATCCAGAAGTTAATGTCAATTGGGTGTTGTTTGTCAGTGTAATCACCACCTTCTGAACGCCAGGTTCTTTGTAAGTGCCGTCATAGACAGCGTTTGGTAATGGATAGAGGTCGATATGCACATTGCTTACCTGCGTTGACGTAGAGGAAATATTGAGGGCAGAGATGGTATATCTCTTTTCTGACATTCCTGTTTCGCTTGACTTCAACGTTCCTGAGAAGTTGCCAATACCTGTTACTTCGTAATAACCTGTGCCTACATCCGTAGTTCCCTCATTGACCAGCGTGTAGTCAAGACCTTCTGTCCGTACACCATTATACGTTACTGTAATGGTTGGCTTCTGGGCACTGCCGTTAAAGGTGAAGTTGTTTGCCGACAATGACACCATCGCTGCTGTCAGCGGACATCGAAGAATGTTGAACTTTGCGTACTTTACAAAGTGATAATTACCCTTACCTAAGATGGTAATGGTGGCCTCGCCTACGTTGATGTTGTTATTGTAGGCAAACTCATAGTCAGTACCAGCAGTCAGTGTCGTGTTTTCTCCTTTTTTAACCGTGAGATGGAGAGTAATAGGATTACCCGTATAGATGATATCGGCAGCTGCTTCCGTCCAAGTGACAGTGACACCCGTTTCTGAATTATCTGATACAATGCTATATGGCACCTTAATGGTACCAGAATAGTTTCCTGCTGCTTTGGCAGCAACCGTCACATAGTAGATACCTATTTCCGTTCCACCTGCATTGGTGACAGTATAGTCATTTCCAGTAATGATAGACGATGTATGTCCTGTTGGTATATCACTCACTGCTACATCAGGAACATGAGCAGAACCATTATAGGTAAAACTGTTATTTACAAACGGGTCTGTTGTTGGATTACTACTGCTCAGCGTAATCATATCACTGGTCAGAGGCTTCTGCGTAATCTTGTATGTTACATCTTTCGAACCACCAAAGTTTACTGTTCCAGAAATAGTAATCGTCTTCGTACCTTGATTGGTGTAGTCTGAGCCTGTTGTTGGATACGAAACTGTATAGTCAGTAGTTTCCGTCAACTGAATACCATTCACCGTTACCCTCTCAATTTGGGGTTTCTGTTCGCTTCCATTAAAGACTGTACTGTTATACTCTAGGGTGACTATCGTATTGGCAGTTGTCATATTGAGCGTTGTGATAGCATAGGTAGTAGCTGAAGTCTTCGTTCCTGTATAGTTTCCCATACCAGTGATGGTTACCGTATAGCCCGTACCGACATTAATATTACCCTCACTCAGCGTATAGTCCTTATTCTCTGTCAGCACCTGGTTTCCTGTAGGCGCATTTGTGTCCGTCACCGTGACTACGGGTCTTTGCTTACTTCCATTATAGACAAATGAAGTAGGTGACAAACCAATCGTAATCGTATTTCCAGTGTCAGTAGAGAAATCTCTTTTCGCAATGGTAAACCCCTGATTCTTTACGAAATGGTAGTTACCCTTACCAATCACCGTTACTGAAGCCTGACCGGCATTTACGTTATTGTTGTAGACCAGTTCGTAGTCTTTATCTTCTGTCCCGTCCAGTGTTATTGCGCTTGGGCCAGTACCTTTTGTGACGGTTACGCCGGGTTTCTTGGGGCTACCCGTATACGTTAAGTCATAGGTATCGTTAAGAGTAATATGAATGTCATCCTCATCGTTATCAGAAACAATACTATATGATAGGATAACACTGCCAGTATAATTGTTCTTACCTGTAATGGTCACCGTATAGGCGCCCACCTCTTTACTGTTAGACTCGATAATATTATTACCATCCTTCTGGTAAGTGACAGTGTAGTGATTAGTGGTATTAAGCGTCGTGTTGCCGTCTATCACGGTTACAGCAGGCACATGATTACCACTTCCATCGTATTTAAATGTAGTTTTGTCCAGTGAAATAGAAGTTGTACTAATGTCTTTTGCTACAATAGTAAAGCCTTTTTCTTCAGAACCAGTAAAATTGCCGCTTGTTTTAGCTGTAATAGTAACCTTAGGCTGATTAGTTGATGAACTTATTGCAGTATTGCCCGTACAAGAAAGAGTATATGCATCACTTGGAACCACAACACCCTTGTCAGACTTAACCATAATGATGTCTGGGGTTATTGCATTTGCCACATCATAAACATAATTTGTGGCGCTGAGTCGTATATCAGCCCCTACAAGCGTTTCTTTAGCAATGGTATAAGCCTTTGTTGTACTTTCATTGTAGTTTCCTATACCATTAATGGTGATGCTATAGTCTCCTGCAGCAGTCTCACCATCTCCCAGAGTGTAATCCCTATTCTCTACTAAAACATTAGTATTATCTGTAATAGTGATGGTAGGTTTCTGTTCGCTACCATTATAGGTTAATGTTCCCGATACAACTATGTTGGCTGCTGCAATTGACGATATCGCTTTGGGGGTAATCTTAAATGAGCTTGTAGCTACAAAGCTATAGCCCTCTTTACCGATGGCTGTGATGGTTGCCCATCCCGCATTAACGTTATTGGTATAAGCGAGATCGTAATAACCCGAAGTAAGAGTCTGATCAGTAGATGGGGCAGGTGTAGTTCCTGCCATTTTCTTTATTTTAAAGTCTGTGTCAGCAGTTAAGGTTATTGGGCTTCCCGTATAGGTTCTAGTATAACCTGTCGTACTCCATGAATCTCCAATTTTATATGCAATATAGTAGCCGCTGTTGCTAGCGTTGATGGTATATTGTTTGGTGACACTACCAGTATAGTTGTTAGTACCCGAAACGGTGACACTATAATTACCCACTGCAGTACTATTTGGCGCTGAAGGTGATGGGACTGCACCGCCACTGCTCCAGTTTAATGTGTAGTCTTTTGTGCTACCATACTGAAGTATATATGGGGTTTCTCCTTCATCGTCCGTAACCGTAATAGTAGGATATTGCAGACTACCGTTATATGTATAGCTTGAACCACTCTGTGTCACCGACATGTCACTGCTGGTAATAGGCTTTGCATTAATGACATATTTCGTTTTAGCAGTACCGCTGAAATTACCCTTTCCATCAATAGCTACAGTATAAGTACCCTTATTAATGGATTCTGTAGATGTATTTGAATCAAAACTACCAGATGGCGGAAGAGCCGATGAAGTATAGTCATTCGTATAAAACCTCAGGTTTTGACAGTCGTTAGTTAACGATAATTTCTGACCACTAATATATACACCAATACCACTTGTTTCAGGCATCTGTACTTGCTTGTTATAAACAAAACTCTTTTCCGCCAGTGTGATACTTGCATCACTGATATCACGTGCATTAACCATATATGTGGCTGTGTTTGAACCTGTGTATTTTCCTTTACCAGTCACAGTAATGGTATATCCCCCTGCTTTAACATCTTTGACAGGACCATTGCCGCTTACTGTGTAATCTGTACCCTCAGTCAGAGTTACGGAGTTGAGGACAACACTGTTGACCTTGGGAGTGTGCTCCAGAAAATCATAAGTATGACCGTTTGATTGGAGTGTAATAGTAGCAGTACTTAAATCACCTTGTTGCGCAAATGTAGCACTTACTTCTACCTTTTCCATGTTAGCGGGCATGATAAAGGTATATTTTTTGTCATCTATCTTGGTTGGGGTGATATTGCTCAGTACCGTCGGTGCTCGACGAGGTGCACTAGAACTACCTCCTGAAGCATAAGGCGTAATCGCCAACTGATAGAGATAATACCCGTCAGCAGGTGCTATCTCCAAGGTAACGGTTGTACCGCCTGCTTGGTCAGCGGAGGTCTTATCACTCGAATCATCCGAAGGACCTGCTATAGTGACGTCATTGACCTTTGCAGTAACAGTACCATTCGTAGTCGTTTTCAAAACAACATTTCCTGCATAGCAGAATGTCACTACCCAAACTGCTATCACTGTAAATAGTATGCGATATATCTTGTTCATCATATTCATATCCTCCTAAACATTATTTAATAATAACCTTTTTACCATTCACGATATAGAGTCCTTTGGTTGGGTTCTGAACACGTTGACCGTTAAGGTTGTAAATCTTAACTTCAACGTTTTCCTTCTTATCCCTTGGCTCATCAATGCCTGTTAATCCTCCGAAGTTGATTGCTGGAGCAAAGTGAGGCACTGTTATGCTATTTTTGTCTAATGCCAGATAACACCTGTTGGCTGGTATACTCCCACTTGCAGTGCGTACAAACTGATTGTTAACCAAAATCCAGATATCCTGAGTGCTATATTGTGGGAGAGATGTAACATCAGTCGCAACAGATAACCCATGATAATAAGTATAGCTGGAGATACCACTTAAATGTGAATCACTTGTCTTCACCAGTTCAGGGTAGATATCCGTGCTTGCTCCAGTATAGTACAATAGCATCGGGGTATCGGCCTTGATATATCCGTGCCCCACACTATTGTCTGGCGATATATTAATCTGTGTTTCAGTATTACCACTGATGGTATATGCCTTAACCGCATCAGGCATCTTCATATTGTATGTCGGGTTATAGTATGTGTACCATACATTATTGCCGCTCATCGTTATCTTTGGCCTTACCTGATACTCTTTTGTTGCTGTTCCTGTATAGTTGCCTATAAATTCAACACTAATTGTATAGATGTCAGGTTGAATATGGTCCGTTTGACTATATACACCTGGTGTAGGATAGGTCGGAGTATTGTAGTGCGTATTTAGCACAAGAGGATCATCACTAGAAGGATCTGTTATGGAGCTTACTACTGGGGTAAAGGGAGTAGAGCCGTTATAATCCATATAATTGCTGGTAAGTGTAATAACGGCAGTGTTGCTGATGTCCCTTGGGTTGATAGTCAGATTTGCGGAATTATAGTTTATACTATAGTTACTACCTGCCGTCAGGGTTCCGATATTGATGGTGTATGTCCCGACATCCTGTCCCGAATTGCGACTCAAGGCTCCAGTAATCACATTCTCGTCATCAGATTCTAAACCAGTTGTTGTGTAGGTTAAAGTGGGATCTGGGTCAGCATAAGTCTTACTTTTTGCATCAGCAGTAACGTACAGTGTCTTTGCTGTGATACTCAGTGTCCCGGACTTGGTGCCATTGTATCTTCCCCAACCTGTAAGCGTAACCTCATTGCTCGAAACATTGGTGTACGTCTCACTACCCGTGGTGATGGTGTAATCTTGTTCTTTTACTAGAGGCGTATCGCCATTCTTCAAGGTCACGGTATGAGAATTGCGATCATATGTTTTGGTAACATTGTCACCATCAAGGGTCAGGTCGAAAGAATTGATAGAGGTGCAGGCTACAAATGTTGCCGTTACAATTACATTATTCCGAGGCATGGAGAAGGTGTAATCTCCTGCGAAATGCCCCTCATAGTTGTTATTGATACTAATGGTATGTATTTCCTGCGTCTTGTCTGCACGGTGGGCAGGTGACATTGCTATACCAAGTGTAGTAACCTCCTCGCATTGAAGAGCGCTAAGGTAGTAGCCATCACTGGGTGATATGGTCAGCGTGACAGTCTTGCCCGCAGGGATTTCTGTGGTGTTGACAGTAACATCAGCTGGTGTACCACTATTGTCATATTTGATGGTCACGGTACCATTGGAAGCATTCAGTGTCTCTATTTTATACGACCCACCAGAAATGGCTGAGAATTCCGTAGTCAAAACGGATGGAGCCGCAGTGCCGCTCGGCTTATAAAAATAACAATGTTTTGCAGGCAATGTGCCACTCGTTGCCCTTACGAAGTTTTCTCCTCTTAGGACATAGATATATTCGGCTGTTTCGCTCAATTCAGAATTGATTTCTGTTTTTAATTCATCAATGTTTTTGGCCGTTGCTGTTCCTCTGTAATATTTAGTGGGAGTTGCAGGTGTTCCTCCTGCATGTGCTGTGAGATTGTATGTCCCATTGATAGATGCATCGCTCCTGTATAAAATGACGGGCACATTAGCAGGGATATAATTAATCTGCGTAGGCGTCATTTCTCCTGTTGTCCAGTTAATGCCAGTATATGTCCACGCAGTGATACCAGAAGGTAATGTCAGGTTTTCCGAGGCATAATAGGTGTATCGGTTATCTGCTCCGCTGATAATCAGTTCACGGGTGATAGTGAAGTTTGTTGCTTTGCTGGTTCCATTGTACCCGTTTTTACCAGTTACAGTGACCGTTGCTGTTCCCACTGCATTATTATTGGTATAAGAGCCGTCTGATATTGTCACATAGTCAATGTCTTCGCGAAGGGTTATCACTTGACCTCCAACCGTTATCTTTACGCTGTTGACACCAGGCTTTACATAAGTATCCTCATATTTATGAGTGGTATATTCCAGTGAAACGCTGGCATTTGCTAGGTTCATTTCGTAGATTCGGGTATAGTAGTCTTTCCAGTAATCGGCTCCCTGATAATGACTAGCATCATTGCCTACTTTCAGACCATTCTTTACCAAGATTCTCAGGTCATTATGAATCGTGCCTCCGAACATCTCTTCACCACCTGTGGGTACAGCATCCTCGCAGAAATTAACCACTTTCAGTAGATTGTTGTTATGGAAAGCGTATGGTTTGATTACCCCTACCGTTGAGGCTACATCATATACATCGCCAGTCTTCTTGGCTGGATAGCAGTAAAGTTCTGTACCTCCTGCATTATACAAAACGCCATTAGGTGCACTGAACGAAGGAATACCACCTGATTCCACATTAATTGCCGTCAAATGGTTGTTATAGGCAAAAGCACCGTCCCTCACTGTTGTTACCGTGTTTGGAAGAGTATATGGTGAGGCATCGAGTCCTAGTCCTGCCGGATAACAAACCAGTTCAATTTTACCGTTAGTATATAGCACGTTTGCATCACTTGTGAAATGCGAGCCTCCGCTTACTGAAATAGTTGCAAGGCTCTGACAATTAGCAAGAGCCATTGCTCCAATAGTAGCAACGGACGATGGTATTGTGATACTGCTAATGGTGCTACCGAAAAAAGCATATGGACTGATGGATGTTACATGTTCAGAGAGTACTACAGCCGTATAGCCTAGATCTTTCCAAGGTACAGGATGACTAGTTGTCAGGTCGTAATTGTCTGCCATTGCAATGTCTGCATTATCCTTGGTTACAAACCTAAGTGTTGTGCCATCAAGGTAATACTTCATATCATTCTCATTACCAGTGTTTCCACAGTACCCTCCCTGCTTGAACACAGCCTCTACTGTAGTATCCTCTCCAGGCATCGTGAAGGTATGTGTATCAATTGGGTAGGTGGTGATGTCTGTCACGGGAGTTCCTTCACTCGTTGGTTTGCGGGTGAGTGAATATGGTACATATCCTGTGTTGGGTGAAACCGTTACAGATACTTCCGCACCCTCGACAGCTCTAGTTTCAGACAATGTGATACTGCCGTATGTAGCAGATGCTTTCGTTATAGTATAGAATGGACCGATAATTGCTTCGCCAGTGGAAGTGCGGCTAATATGCTTATTACCATCGTCGGGTGTGAAAGGTAAATTGGTTCCACTTGGCCAATTGAGCCCGGTTGTAAATTCTATGTGAGAATCTTCATGGGAAATATAAATCGTAGAACTGGTGCTTAGTCCACCTGCTACAATAGTAATCGTCTTCGAAGAGGGCAGATAAACATTATTGGGGCTATAATTAGTAGGGCTATTAAACAAATAATTATCACGAATCTCCAAATATCCCTTCATCGTAAGCGTAGAAGTACTGGTGTTGTATATGCCGGCACCATTGTGGCTAGAAGAAATCTTCCCTCCCCATATGACTAGATGGCTTGTAGAGGATGTCCCTTCTAGTGTCAGGTTGCCATTATTGTAAATTGCTCCACCATTATCGTTGTTATATCCTCCATTAATATATCCGCTTCCTGCTATTGTGAGGGTACCATTATTCTTTATAATACATCCACCGTCGGTAGCTTCACTTAGAACGCGATTAATACTATACCCGTTCAGAGTGAGATTTACTGTTTTATCTGAAGGCACTTCTAAATATGAATCACTACTATGGGCACTATAACTCCTTGTCAGATTAATATCCCCACCTGCTGCCATTTCACTCTTAAGGACACTCCAATAAGTGCGTGTTTCCGCATCGCCACTATGATCAATAATCTCCATGATGCCGTCGTTATTGCATGTAAAGACGGCTGTAGATGCTGAAGCACTACTTAGTCCGGAAGTGAATACACCTGGCATTTCCGTAATGACTCCGATATTTGATTCGGCAGTAAGAGTACTATTGATAGTGATGGGACCATGTCCTGCTGACAAATAGAGGTTGTTGGGATTTCCTGTATTAAAAGGAGGTTCGCCTTTTCTGTTGTTATTAATAACGACAGTTCCCCCCATAGTTAATGATCCCGCATTGTAAATGCCACCACCATTTCCTGTTCTTGTTTTGTTTCCTGTAATGGTAATCGTACCCTCTAGCGTTAGTGTTCCAGTATTATAAATACCACCTCCGTCAGTTGTGTTCCATCCTCCTTGAATGGTACTGCTACTGGTACTTGTAATCGTTAAAGTACCGGCATTTGAAATCACCATGCCGTTTGCTACAGAAGAAGATGTATGGTTCCTGTCTATAGTCTTACCATTCATGTCAAGCACCAGAGTTTTATCTGATGGTACTGAAAGGCAGACATCATTTGTCGAGGCAGTATAGTTTTTGGTTAGAGTGATAGTTCCCCCCTGCATAAAGCGTTTACCTAAAACTATCCAATTTCGCTGAAGCGAGGCTTCGTTAGTTGCTGTTTCATCAAAATAGGGATCGTAATTGCCGTCGTCTGACTTAAAATATTTCCAACCATCGGTACTATTATAAGTAGAAAGCCCTGTAGTAAAAACTCCTATTGTTTCCATCTCAATGCCAATTTCTCCCTCATTTCCATTCAATGTACCATTGATAGTTATTTTCCTTCCTGTAGGCAGGTAAATATTGCCATTCGAATTATTCACGATTCTGGGGGCACCAGAGATAGTAAGTGTTGCACCTGAAGTATTATGAATACCGTCAACGGTATTATTGGTTGTATTACTACCATTATCATGAATATAACCACCATTAAGATGTAGCGTACCAGCATTGTAGATTCCACCCACCTGATGAGCTCGGTTGTCATATATCTCACCTCCCTCAATCGTCAGAGTAGCACCTGATTCATTGTAAATGGCGCCACCTCCACCGTTATAATCGCCAGCTCCACCAGCTATAGCAGCATTATTTCCAGAAATCTTTCCACTCTGAATAGTTAACGTTCCGCAATTATGGATTGCGCCACCTTTAACACTAGTATAACTATCGCCTCCCGTTATGTTACCACTGCCATTACTATCTTTAATGATCACAATGCTTCCGTTATGAATAGTGATAACAGAGGTTCTCTGTGAGTTATAATAAGTATTTGAGAGCGTAAATCCATTGAGATCCAGGGTAACTTCAACATTGCTGTTACTTCCAATAGTAAAACCATTGCTCGTTGCAGCGGCAATGTCTCCTGTCATTTTGATATGCCCACTTGCATTCAAAGCAGTTTGTAAATCTGTCTCAGTCGAAACCTCCGTCCAATCTGGTTCCTGTCCCCACACACCAGGGCATACAAACAGGAGGGTGAGGGTGATGAGCAAGCTTTTGCGGAGTTCATCACACAGGGTTTTGGTATAAATACCAACGTGCATATTGAATGGTCTTTGTGTCATCATACGCGTAAACATATTTAATAATAGCACAAAGGTAAGGAGAAAGCCACCAAAAGTGACTTACAATTTTCGAAAAACGACTAAAAAGTCAAAAAATGTTAGTCAAAAAACAGGAATTAGATAGCGTCGCCCTTTTCGTTTGCCAGCTCCTTCGCTTTCCACTCGCTGGGCGTCATACCTGTGATGCCTTTGAAGGTACGGAAGAAAGATATCTCGTTGGCGAAGCCGGACTTGAGGTACACCTCGGTGAGTTTGATGTCGGGATGGCGACGCATCAGCTGCTGGGCATAGGCAACGCGGTGCTTGTTGATGTACGCCGAGAAGGTGCACTGCTCGACCCGCTTGATGCAGTAGGAGATGTAGCGGCTGTTGGTGCCCAGATAGTTGGCTATGTCCCTGACCTTGAGTTCGCTGTTAAGGTAGGGACGCTGTTCGTCCATGTGCTGTCGGATGCGCAGAAGCAACTGGTAGGCTGCCTCTTCCGACGGGCTTTCCTCCACTTCAGGCGTAGCCTTGCGGTGACGGCGCTTCCAGTAAATCCATCCGCCTGCGACAAGTATCAGCAGGACGACGGCACCAATCAGTAGATAGTAATCCTTGGACGACGTGGTGTTGATTGCTGCCTGGGGCAATTCTTTGTTGGCTAAGGGGAATAGCCATACCTCGGCGGTGGGGTCGAAATTCGTGGTGTTGCTGTCGAATCCGCCTGTTATCACCAGGTTGCCGTCGGGCGTCAGCACGGGCAGCGTCACACTTGACGCCATCCGTTGGCCGGTATAGTAGCACTTCATGGTGGCAGGACGCTCGGCGTAGTTGATGGCCAGCACGAACTTCTTTGTCTCCTCGACGTTGAACCCCATCATATAGGCACGCTGGTGCTCACGGTCAACCATTATCTGCGTAAACCAGACGATTTCGCCAAACTTGGTGTGTACCGGTATGGGACAGGCTGTAGGCAGTAGCGAGAATACCGTGTCGCGTACCTCTATAATAGCTACCTGGCCAGACTTGTTGTGTACGGGGAACAGATATTGGTGGTCTCCTATCGTGCAGGCATTGGCGTGGGTCTGGTGGTGAAGTAGGATAGGGGTCCACTCCTCCAGCAGCGGCACACGGAAGCTCTCGCCCTTCATGCGGTCCACAATGCTTGCGTCCACGGGCTTTCCGTAGTTGTCCTGTTCGTCAGCCACTACCATGATGTTGTCGTCCGAAATGGGGAACAGATAGGGTGAGCTGCGTGGCACCGACACTTTGCTGACGCTCTCGAAATATATTCCGCCGTTCCATGTGGCTATGGCGTCCTCGTTATACCAGTTGCCCGAAATGACCACCTGGCCGTTTGCCAGTTCGACGCCGCTCACATGGGTGCGCCTCTTGTCCAGACAGCCAAAGCCGTTGAAGTTGTGAGTCGCCGGGTCGTACATCTCCACCTCGAAGGTCTGACCGATACCCAGGTTCCTCTCGTAGCCGCCTGCCAGCAGTACCTTGCCCGTGTGCAACGGCACGCAGACACCGTCGTCATGGCAATATACCATCGGCACCACCTGCCACTTGCCGTCCTTCAGGTACTCCGCCGTCGGTGTCGGCACAAAACCCTTTGTGTGGCCGCCCACCACCGTCAGCTCGCCTTGCGGAGAGAAGAATGCACAATGCGAGTGGCGGGGAATGCTCAGGTCTGGCAATCGTTCGGCTACGATCTTTACCATCTTGCACTCCCCGCTACCGCTACCGCCATCAGCCCACGCTTGCAGGCTTGCGCTTAACAGCATCATGACGGTCACCCCTAGTTTTTGTGCAACTCTCATGCGTATATTTTTAATGTTGTGTGCAAAGGTAGTAAAAAACGAGCCAATATGTACTAACAAAAATGTATATTTACTAACAATTTTTGTTTTACTAGTCGATTTTGTACTAAAAAAGGACTTATTACTTACTATTTGTATGCAAAACGAGCCAAACTTAAACGAAAAAATGTCGAAGCGAAAGACGTGCTGTCTGCCCCCGGATTCCTCTCGCGTACCTATACAATAATTCAGAATTAACGCAGAAATAGTGACATAAATTTGGTCATTCTGAATTTATTCCGAATAAAGTATCAAGAAATAAGGGAAATTTTGTAACTTTGCAACAAAATGGCAAAGTTACAAAAACAAACTATAAAAACAAAACGATGAAACGAATCTTATTCTATCTGGCATTTGTATGCTGTGCCCTGTCTATGCAGGCTGTGGAGAACTATCCGTACCGGAGTGACTATCTGTGGGTGACTGTGCCCGACCATGCCGACTGGCTCTACGAAGTGGGGCAGAAGGCTACCGTGGAGGTGCAGTTCTATCTGTATGGTATGCCGTGCGACGGTGTGGTAGAGTGGGAGGTGGGCACCGACCTGCTGACCTCTGACCAGAAAGGCTCCCTGACGTTGAAGAACGGACGGGGAAAAATCAGTATGGGTACTGCCAAAAAACCATGTTTCCGCGATTTGCGACTGAAGATGAAGTTGGACGGCAAGACCTACGAGCACCACGTGAAGGTGGGCTTCTCTGCCGACAAGATTGTGCCGTTCACCCAGGAGCCCAAGGACTTCTGGACATTCTGGCAGGAGAACCTGAAGACGGCGAAGGCTTTCCCGATGAGCTTTACCAAGGAGTATGTGAAGGAGATGTCAAATGCGAAGGTGGATGCCTGGCGCTTGAAGATAGACCTGGACCGTGAGCGCCATGCGTTCTATGCCTATCTGCTGATGCCCAAGGGTGCCAAGCCTGGCTCTTGCCCTGTGGTGCTGACACCTCCGGGGGCTGGTGTGAAGCCTATCAGGGATGCCACCACGCGCCGTTTCTATCCAGAGAACGGTTTTATCCGCATGGCGTTGGACATTCACGGACTGAACCCCACGCTCAGCGAGGAGGTGTTTGCCGAAATCCGTGCGGCCTTCGACAACAAGGGGAATGCCTATCTGCGTCAGGGACTGGAGGACCGTAACCTGTATTACATGAAACATGTCTATCTGGGACTGGTACGCTGCATCGATATTCTGACACAGCTTCCAGAGTGGGACGGCAAGAACGTTATCATGCAAGGAGGCAGCCAAGGTGGTGCGCTGGCATTGATAGCCACTGCCCTCGATCCGCGTGTGACGCTCTGTGTGGCTAACCATCCGGCATTGAGCGACATGGCTGCCGGGTCTGCCAACCTGACCAGTGGCTATCCGCATTTCAAGAAAGAGAGTGGGGCGTATAGCGAGGCGTGCATGAAGACGCTGCCTTACTATGACGTGGTCAACTTCGCCCGTCATATCCAGGTGCCGGTCTATATGACGTGGGGTTATAACGACAATACCTGTCCGCCCACCACGTCGTATGCCGTCTGGAACGTGCTGACCTGTCCGAAGGAGAGCCTGCTGACACCCATCAACGAGCACTGGACAAGTGATGCTACCGATCGTGGACAGATGGAGTGGATGCGCAAGCACCTGAAGTGAATCGTCAGCACTTTTCACTTTTACTTTATTTGCGTCTTCGGCCAGTTGACCAAGTAGAGCTGTTCGGTGGCTCGTGTAAAAGCGGTGTAAAGCCAATGGATATAATCGACTGACAGCATGTCGTCGGTCATATAGCCCTGGTCGATATAGACGTGTGACCACTGTCCGCCCTGCGCTTTGTGGCAGGTGGCAGCATAGCCGAACTTAATCTGCAGGGCATTGTAGTATTTGTCTTCACGGAGCTTCTTCAGCCGGTCCTGCTTTAAGGGGATGTCAGCATAGTCGGCCATCACCTGGTTGTAGAGTTCCGTCTGCTGGTCGCGGGTGAGGGCAGGGGCCTCGGAGGTCAGCGTGTCGAGCAGGACGGTGGCGGTCAGTTCGTAGTTGTCGTAGTCGGGAAAGGTCATGGTGACCTGGGCAAAGCGGAAACCATAGAGTTCTTCCACGCGGCGCACCCTTCGGACGATGGCACGGTCGCCATTGGCCAGGAATCCGGGAGCAGTGCTGTCAGGATTGTTTTCCTCGCCACGCGTCCAGTAGTAGTTGTTCTTGACTATCATGAGGAGGTCGCCACTGCATAGCTCGTCCTCACGACCTAATACCATGTTGCGGATGCCTTGGTTGTAGATGTTGGCGCGCTTGTTGGAGCGGGTGATAACCATCGTCTCGTCCGTACCTACATGGCTGTAACTGCTTGCCAGTTGCTCGATGAGTTCGTCGCCCGGAACAGTATGGATGTCGCTGAAACCCTGGAACCTTACCTTGGGCAACTCGAAAATGCCATCTTCCATCAGCCCTCTGACCTCTGTGGCGTTCCAAAGAATGCCCGACTCCTGACTCTGGCGTAACACCTCGTTCAAGTCGCACTCATGTACGTGCAACCCATAGCTTCGCATGATGTCGGTCTGCAGGGCAGGACTCTCCTCCTCGCCAACAGGAGGCAGCTGGGCGGTGTCGCCGATGAACATCATCCTGCAATTTTTTCCATTATAGACAAATTGGATGAGGTCGTCGAGCAATTGCCCGTTGGCAAACGGCGTATCGCTGAAGCTGGTGGCATTGGCTATCATGGAGGCCTCGTCTATGATGAACAGCGTGTCCTGCTGGTTGTTGTAATTGAGGTTGAACGAACCCTCCAGCGACTTCTGGCGATAGATGCGGCGATGGATGGTATAGGCAGGATGACCGGCATAAAGGGAAAAGACCTTGGCAGCACGACCCGTAGGAGCCAGCAACACGATTTTCTGTTGCAGGGAGCACATTGCTCGCACCAAGGCCGCCGCCAACGTGGTCTTTCCCGTACCGGCAGAGCCTCGCAGTATCATCAAAGCCTGCTCGTGCCGGTCGGTCATAAACTGGGTAAAGACCTCGATGGTACGCTCCTGCTCTGCGGTAGGCGTGAAGCCAAAGGCATTCCGGATGCGATATTTCAGTTCGTCAGCAATCATTGCGCCTGCAAAAGTAGGTCTTTCTTTTTAAACTTCCAAATATCTCCGTTAAAAATTTAGTCCGTCCCGATGGACTGCCAGTCCGAACGGCTCGGACTGAGAGTCCGAAGCCTACGGACTGACTGCAACTATTAATACCCCAAGTTGCTTCATCATAACCTTGGGTTATTTCATAATAAGGGTACCTTATTTCTAAATAAGCGTTCCTTATTCGCATCAGAAAAAATTTTATTCGATTTTACCCTCCCTTGCTCCCTTTTTCTCTCGGAACCCCTTTATTTACTGGGTGTCACGGACGGGAGGGATGTTTGTTTCCCCTCCCGTCTCCCTCCCGTCCAGGGTCCCTTGTT